>VBKX01000271.1:1085-24125 GCA_005879435.1 Deltaproteobacteria bacterium | reverse complement strand
ACCGTTATCGCTGGTGCGGCAACAGAGCTCGCGGATGGCCGCCCAAGACGCTTTTTCCACTTCGCGGTCGGGCGAGAGGCGTCTCGTCGTTATCGAGTCCATCAAACAGAGGAGTGCATGCTCGAACAATCTATGCTGCTAGCATATCCCGATGGCGATAGCGACCCAGCCCTCTGACGGCGTGAAAAACAAATGGCAGGGCCATCGGCGTTACTTACGAAGCGGCGTCGGTAACCGCGACTGTGCGTAGCGCCGCCATGAAACCTCTGGGAAACTTGCATTTTACACGGCCTTCTGATGCTAGTAGAGTCATTGTCATGGAACGCGCTGCGATCAAGAGAATCGTTCTGGTCCTGGTTTGGATCCTGCCCCTGTTAATTCAAAACTGTTCCTTCGATCTTCCGAACGGAACCGGCGAGACGATTTCAGTCGGCATTCTAAACGGCGGCAAAGTATTAAGCCGGCAAATCGATATTGATGACGACCATCGCCATGCCATTGCATCGCCGCTCCCCTATTTCGACGCTTCCCCAACGTCGGCTTCATCGATCGCAGCGACGCGCCGCATCGAAAGAACCGAAACAATGCCTCGTGCGGAGAACCGCCCGATCTACCAACGGACCTCCGTTCTCCTCATTTAGCCGGTAGCCTCGTCGGTTGAGCAAACGGCGAAAGCCTAAGACGTTTGAAGGAGAAAAACATGGAGGACTTTCCGATTTGGTTGAAACTTGTGATTTGGGGAACTATCGGCTTAACTGTACTTTACACGATTTGGGGAATGATTCATTCCTATTTGCAGTCCTGAGCTTGTCACCGTCGGGAGGACGAACGCGAAAGCCAAGCGCGATCATCCTCCCGAGCCGGTTGAAAAACCCGCCAGTTCTAGTTCTCGCCAATTTTTTCTCGCATCGACCCTAGCAAGTGCGCTATCATTACGCTTTGTTGAATCTATCGTATAGGAGTTTGGGATGAAATTTTGTCGGTTATATGCGGGGTCCGACGGACAATCTCATTTCGAATCGTTAGATTCGGGCGCTCAGTCGGAATTTTTCAATGCCACACGGCGCGCAACGGGCCTGCTGTTTAGAAACGATTTCGCGCCGCATATCATAAACTTCCACAGGGCGCCGCCCCGCCGTTGGGTCATCACGCTTTCCGGTAGCGTCGATATCGGACTCGGTGATGGCACAACGGAGAGCTTTTGTCCGGGCGATGTATTCCTTGCGGAGGACACCAGCGGCCAAGGGCATACCGCGGCACCTCACAATTGGCTAAGGGCGTACGTGGACGTAGACTGAAATCTCTTTCTCCAGGCCGGTTCAATCGCAAACCGAGCCGATAATTCGATCTAATACGGAGACCAGCGATGGTACGATTCTACCTAGCAGCTATGTCGGCGCTTTTGAGCATCCTCCTTCCGGCCGGCAATGCAAACTGTCAGAACGTTAATTTTTCCTATAGCTCTCTTGTCGGCATTCAGTCGCCGCTGTGGATTGCGAAGGACCTCGGCTTTTTCAAAAAGCACCGCATCGATGCCAACGTCGTTTACATGCCCGGCGGCGTAAGCGTCGTTCAGGAGATGTTAGCCGGCAGATTGCAGGTAGCGATCGCGGCGCCGGCCGCTGTGATTCGGTCCAATGCCGGCGGATCGGATTTGGTCTATATTGGAGCACTCAGCAATCGCATCGATTACGTCGTGGTTGCCGACAAGACAATCAAATCGGCGCAGCAACTGCGCGGTAAGAAAATCGCCATCGGCACTGTCGGCGCCGGTCCGGATTACTTCGGGAGCATCGTCTTTGAAAAGCTCGGCATGCGCGTCGGCAAAGACGTGACCTTCGTCCCGACCGTGGGAGGCCAGCCGACCCGACTCGCGATGCTCCGATCCGGGAGCCTCGATGGCGTCGTTCTCAGTCCTCCCTATACTCTCCATGCGAAACAGTTGGGCTTTGTGGCTGTGCTGGATTACGCTTCAGTGATTCCTCATTTTTTTTCCTTGGGCTACTTCGCTCGTCGCAAATATCTTCACGACTACCCGCGCGCCGCGGAAAACATCGTTAAAGCGCTTATCGACGCGACGAGATACGTATTTTCTAATCCCAACGAGACGATCGAGATCCTCGGCCGTCACTTGCAAATCACCGATGGCGCCTTCCTGAAAAACTATTATCAAGAAGTGCTGGTGGGCCAGCTCGATCGCGATCTTTACGCCGACAATAAGGCGATCGACATGCTCTTGGAGCAGGAGGGCAAGACAAACGCCGCGGCCAGGAAGCTTATGCGAGAAGATGTTTTCGACACCACCGTACTCGACAAGCTACGCAGGGAAGGATACTGAGAGAGACGAAATCATTGCCGTAATGGAGCGATGGGCTAAGGTACCCCGATCAAGATCACCGGCCATAATAGCAAGCCAATCGCGCACTCTCACTATGAAAGATCAACAAAAACCCGGCGCGATCCGATTCGTGGACACGACTCTGCGCGACGGGCATCTGAGCCTTTGGGCATCAAACATGCGCACGGGCATGATGCTGCCGATTGCCGAACGGCTGGACTGCGCCGGCTTTGAAGCCATCGAAGTCATGTCCTCCGCTTTTTTTAAAAAATGCGTGCGCGATCTCAAAGAAGATCCGTGGGAGCGAGTCCGATTACTTAAGCGGCGAATGAAAACAACGCCGCTGCGCTCGATCCGCAGCCGCTCGATGTTGGCGTTTCAAATCACACCTTCGGCCGTCGCGGACCTCTGGCTCGAACGGCTCGCCGCCAATGGCATCGATGAATTGCGCACCTCGGATCCTTCGAACACGCCGTTTTACTGGAAACAAGCGGTTGACGCAGCCAAACGCGCCGGACTTAAAACCATTCTGAATGTTATTTATTCGATCTCTCCGAAGCACACCGACGAGTACTTCGTCGCAAGAGCGCGCGAAGCCGCCAAGCTCGATGTCGCGCGCATCTGCTTCAAAGACCCTGGTGGACTCCTCACACCCGAAACTACGCGCCGGCTGGCGCCGCTGATCCTGCGGGAAGCAAAAGATAAGCCGGTCGAATTTCATACCCACTGCAACACCGGGCTCGGTGCGCTGTGCTGTCTCGAAGCCATCAAACTCGGCATCACCTCGATTAACACGGCGATTCCGCCGCTCGCAGACGGCTCGTCCAATCCGTCGATCTTCAACGTCGCCATGAACGCGCGCTCTCTTGGCTACCTGACGAACGTCGACGAAGACTTGATCAAACCGGTGCGCGACCACTTCACCGCGATCGCTAAACAAAACAATTTGCCGATGGGCAAACCGTTGGAATACGATGCTTATCACTCGTTGCATCAGGTTCCAGGGGGAATGATTTCGAATTTTCGTTTTCAGCTTGCCAACCTGGGCAAGCTCGACCAGTTGCCCGCAGTCCTAGAAGAAGTATCGCGGGTTCGCGCCGAGTTCGGTTATCCGATCATGGTGACACCCTATTCGCAATTCTTCGGCGTTCAAGCCGCGATTAACGTCATGGTCGGCGCGCGTTACAAGGAAGTCACCGACGAAGTGCTGCTTTATGCGCTGGGTTTTTGGGGCGAAGAGGAAGCACGATCGATCGAACCGAATCTGAGAGATCGCCTGGTCAACAACCCGAGAGCCAAAGAACTCGTAGCCAATCAAAGCCCAGACATAACGCTAAAGAAATTTCGCCAGAAGTTCGGCGGCGCATCCGTAACTGACGACGATAAAATGCTCCACTATTTCGCCGGCGCAGAGGCCGTCGCCGCGATGCGAGCCGCCGGCGCGCCGCAACGATATGTACCGACCGCGGCGCCGCTCGTAACGTTGATCGAACAAATCAGCAAACGCAAAACGCCCGTGCATCTCTATATCAAGCGCAACGGTTTCACGTTGCGCGTGGAGCGCCGCCAATCCGTGCGTTGACGGTCGTCTTCGGTCGCCCCCGTCACGGCAATCTCGCATGCCGATGCTCGAGTGAAGTGCGCCTCCGAGTTTCTCATAATTCCTCCCGTATGATCTGCCGAGCTGTTCTGATCAGCCTGTTGCTGCTTGGCGCAAGCGCCCGCGCAGCCAAGGATTGGGCGTGCCTCGCCGCGTCGGGAAACTGCAAGTCGGTATTCATCGCGCACGACTCCTGGCACGCCGCCATTGTCCTATCCAAAAACGATATATCAGCCGAAGCCGTGCCGGAGCTCGTCGATTTTCCTCAAGCGCAATTCATCGAATTCAGCTGGGGCGACAAAGATTACTTTCCGAATCCGGACGCCGGAATCTTTTCGGCGCTCAAAGCGGCGTTTTGGTCGAGCGGCAGCGTGTTGCACGTCGTTGGCTTCCGCGGCGATGTGAAAACTTTCTACGGTCGCGCCGAGATTGTCGAGCTGTATCTATCGGCCCCGGCCTATGCGCGATTGCAAGACTTTATCGCGCAAACTTTTTTACGCCCGGAAGCGGGCCGAGCTCAAGCCAGCGCCGGCCTTCTTGCCGACAGCCACTTTTATCCAGCGACCCACAAGTTTAGTCTGGTAAAGACTTGTAACACCTGGGTTGCCGAGGCGCTCGAGGCTGCCGGCCTGCCGATAGTGTCGGATTATGTAATGACGCCAGGCCAGCTCGCCGAACAGCTCGGCAAACTCAATGAGCAGCGATAGATCTCAGTCCATTTCGTTCATGTGCGCCGTCAAAATCAGACCGGACCATGCCCAAGCGGCTACGTCAACTACGTTTTATTGCGTTGTTTTGCGCCGCATTCACGTCGCGTGCGATGTCTTATAGGCACAGAGCGCAGTTGTGGTAGAATAGACTAGCAAACGGTAACGCTAATGCATGCAGCCGCTTCTTGGAAATAGGGTACGACCCGCAACGATTGCGCTGACTCTGTGCGTCTTGACGCCGTGGGGGTTAGCGGCGTGCCGGTCAACGCCGGTTTCAGCCCCACCGATTTCCGGAGCACCGTCCGGCATTCAGAAAACCGAGGGAGCGAAGGCGGAAGTCCCGACTGAAGTCGCGAAACTACCTGAAACCGACGCCCTCAAGGCGCCCAAGCCGCCGAAGGAAACAATCGCCAGGTTGCTGCCCGAATCACAAATCGGCGCGCCGGGAAAAAACCTGGCATCGCGCCGAGTGGAATACAATACCATCATCAGCGCGCGATCATCGGAAGCGTTGCGCAAAGCCGCGTGGCAGTATCGCATAACCCACCGGGGCGAGATCGTCGGCTTTGAATTTTCCAATCATGGGGGCAACCCCATCCTCACGCCGCGGCGCGACGCGGTGAAGAACCAGTTTTTCACCAGGGATTTTCAATTCCGCTTTGACGAGCGCGCCCGCCAGGATATTCATTTGATGGTGTCGGACTGGGTGCCATCGCGCGATCGCGTATTTCGCTTAAGCGAAATCATGAACAGTCTCATGCTTTTTTTCCCGCGCATGTATCTGCCGGCCATCGTCAATAGTGGTACCCGAAACTTTGTTACGCTGCCAACCGGAGAAGAACTCAAATTCGACGCGGATACGCGTGAGATTCGTAGCGGCGTCCTCAGGGAAACCTCGGTCGATCTCAACCCGGATCGCCAAGCCCGACGCTTTCCGGGTATTGAATACCTCGGCAAAGGAGTCATGGTCCGCGCCAACGCGCGTGGCACGGACCCGAGAATCGGCACAACTGCAACGATCACCCAGCAATGTCAGGTGCCGGCGCGGGAGCTTTGGGATCAAACCGGTGCGGTGCGGTTCAGATTTGCCACCGATGATGAATTCGATCGTTATCTTCTGGCACACTGCGCCTTCGGGCTAGCCAAAATCAATTCACAATTCTCGATCGCCGCGCCGGTCCGCTAAGCGCGAACGCAATCACTGCTTCTCATTTCCGGATGACGTGATTTTACCGTTTTGCACGTCCCGGCAACACCAACGGTGGGCCGCAATCAATCAAGTTGCAATTCTGAGCGGAGCCTATTAGGAAGATAGCAAATCTCTTTCGACCAGAAAGGAATGAGTATGGCAACCCATCTAGTGATTGATGCCGATGGCCATTGTTATGAACCGGACAACGATCTGGCGAAGTGGATGCCCGCGGAGTTTGCCAAACGAGCGCCCAATCGGGTCACCGACAGCTCCGGTTACTCGCACTTGATGATCGAAGGAAGGCTCTCCAGCCGCCGACGCTGGGGAGGCGGACCGGATCGCGCCGAAGTTTTTGCGCCGCACATTGAGCGAGCCCGACCCGGCATGACTGATCCGCTCAAGCGGCTCCCGGACATGGACGAAGAAGGCATCGACGTCGCGATCATCTTCGGCACTTCCATCGCGTTGTCGGTCAACGGCATGGCGGACAAACCGTTGATGAAAGGCGTCGGGCTAATTGCCGTGCAAGATCCCCCTGCAGCCGTTAAAGAATTGGAATACCTCGCGCAACATCGCTCTATTGTCACCGCCATGTTGCCGACCAACGTCTACGGCATCAACCTCGGCCATCGCATGTTCGATCCAGTATATGCGGCGGCGCAGGAAATCGGCATGCCGCTGTCGGTGCATCCACAAACCGAACATGACGGCCAGTATGGCGTGTGGGGCGTCATGGGCGCCGGCAGCGAACGCATGGAAAAGTACAGCTATGTGCATATGACGTCGTTCCCGTTTGAACTCATGATCGCGCTTATGCATTTGATCGGCGAGGGCGTCTTCGATCGTTATCCCAAGCTCAGAGTCGGTTTCATGGAAGGCGCCTGCGGCTGGCTGCCCTTCTGGTCCGAACGGCTCGATGAGCACTTTCACAAGCTGCGCCCGCAGTGGCCGCTGCTAAAACGCAAGCCGTCGGAGATCATCAAAGGTCCTCAAGTGGCCTTCACCTGTGAGCCCGAGGAAATGATCCTGCCTTATGTGCTCGACGATATCGGCATCACGCAAGTGATGTATGCCTCTGACTACCGGCATTGGGACTCGGAATTTCCCGACTCGGTCAAAGAGGTGAAGAAAATTCCCGGCATGACCGAAGACAAGCTCCGTCACGTCCTCGGTGAAAACGCGCGCAATTGGTTCAATCTGAAATCAGAAGATTTGCCGGCGAGATAAACAAAAACACGGCGACAGAGAAACCAAGTATAGAGGATCGATGAGCGCGGATTGTGTTCTCTATCTTCGATCCTCCATTCTCCATCCTCGAAGGTGTTAGCGCTTTTCACTCCACAGCTGGCTAAAGAACCCACTGTTCTCCATTTCCGTTAAATAGCGGCGATCCATGAGATCCTGCGGCTTGATTTCATTGGCGCGCGCATTGGTCTTGGCGACTTCTTCGATCATGGGCTGGATCGCCGGCGCTTTCAGTTCTAAGCGCGGCTCCATTACTTTCATCTCGATCGCGTAACTGGCGTCGAGGATCGCCCGATCTTTTATCCGCAGCTTTTTTTCCATCACCCGATAGACGAGTTCCTTATCTCTGTGCATCGATTTGGACGCCTCGGCCATCGCCCGCATGAAACGCGCGACAACCGGTCCGCGCTTCGCGATCACGGATCGGCGCGTTGTAATCGTCGAAGCCGCGTAAGGAATCCCGATATCGGGACCAAAGACGACGTAGCGGAAACCCAGTGCGATCGCCCGACCGTCGGTAGGGGGCAACATCGCCGCGGCGTCGATGCGCCCCGAGACGAGCGCGCCCAACGTTTCGTTATCCCCGCCGGTTTGGATAAAAGTGAAATCTTTGTCCGGATTCATCCCGGCGCGGCGAAAAACCTGGACGCTGAAAAAGTGCGTGTTGCTGCCGATGCGCGTCACGCCGATCCGTTTGCCGCGAAGCTGTTCCAGTTTGGTGAATTCGGGCTTGGCGAGAATGCTCTGGGTCATGACGTTCTTGATGCTGCCGATGAAAACCAGATCAGTCGCGCCGCTGGCGTATGCATTGACGATCCCGACGCCTCCCAACAGGCCGACCTCGACGTTGTTTCCGAGAATCGCGGCTGTGGCGGTTGACGAGGAAGGAATGTAGACAAAATCGAAATCGATATCGTACTTCTTAAACAAGCCGAGCTCTTCGGCAACCCACGGCATCGAATAGGGAACCGCATGCGAGGAGTAGAGCGCGACCAGTTTGTCGGCTGCTAGGACGAATTGCGCTGACGTGATCCAGGCAAGTAAAAGAAATAAGCAGCATGAATAGCGAGTTAGATTTGCCAAAGGACGACACATACCCTACCTCAATTTCGCGCCGGCTCGGCTTTCATTACAAGTTAAAAAGCCCCTTCGCGTTGCTGTAAAGAATTTTCTCTTTGTCGCTATCGGAAATCCGTGGATGATTGCGCAGCGCGTGCAGATTGCCGGGAAATTCATTGTCCCAATGTGGAATATCCGACGCGTAAAGAAAATGCTCCGCGCCGAGATAATTGATCGACTCGGGTAGCAGCGACTCGCCTGACTCCAAGCTGAAATACATTTTCGACTTGCGCACCAAATCGCTCGGCTTGTCCTTGAGCAGCGGCATTTCGTGCTTCGCCCGTTTCTCCCAGTGCTCGTCCAGCCGGTCCAAATAATACGGCAGCCAAGTTGCGCCGATCTCCAAGAAAGCTAATTTGAAGTTTGGAAAACGCACCGGCAAACCCTGGCAAACGACGTGCGTAAATTGCAGCAGCAAGCCGACCGTAAAGGCGTATGAATGCACTTCGGCGAAAGTCGACAGATTCGCCGCGCCGATCTCATGGGAATTGCTGCGCGAGCCGTGGATGCCGATCACCGCCCCCAATTTTTCCGCTTCGGCGTAGACCGGATCGTAAAATGTGCTGCCCAGCGCCATCGGCAAGCCCATCGGTAGGATTTCGAAACCCTTCAAACCCAACTCCGTCACGCCACGCCGCAGCTCTTCGGCGGCGGCCTTCGGATCACGCAACGGCAGCACACCGACGCAACTCACGCGGTTGGATAGGGCGTTAAATTCCTTAGCGAAATGGGTGTTGCACGCGCGCGCTACCGCAAGAGCGAAATCCAACTCTTGGATTTTTGAGACATTGCCCGATCCGGTGGGAAAACAAATCGCATGAACCATCCCCTCACGCTCCATCACCGCGTGCCATTCGTCGATCTGCTCCTTAGGGCTGAGATCTTCCCAGCGCACCGCCATCTCGAAGCTGTCGAACAGATTCGCGTCCCAGGGCTGGTCCCGGGTGCGCAGCGAGGTCGACCGCTTGTCCCAGGGCGCTTCGAGATACTTGCGGATGTAACGTTCTTTTTCCAAAACATGCCCGTCGGCATCGATCACCGGACCATTCATCATGACAACCTCCTTGTCGGAGCCTACGATATAGTTACAGCATTTGTCCGCTGTCAAGGAACGCGCGCCAAAATAGTTTCACGTTGACAGCTTCACGTCGTTTCCTTATGTTCGGGCCGATTGCATCGCCAAACACGAGGGGAAAACCATGGTCGTGCACAGCCAAATTCGCATAAGGGTCGCTGCCGTTATTGTCGGTGCGGCTTTCGCGCTAACGCCCACCGGGAGTTATGGCGCCCAAGAAGAAAAAGTAATTATTTCCTACTCTAGTAGAGACTTCGCGTTTCTTCCTGCTCACGTGGCGGCAACCAAAGGATTTTTTCGCGACGAAGGCTTCGAACCGGTAATGGTTCAAATGCGGCCGCCGGTGGCGGCGCCGGCGCTGATCAACAACGAAATCCAATACACGACAACCTTCGGCAGTATTTTAAACGCGATCATGCAAGGCGTGCCCGCTAAGCTGCTGGCGGTGATCACCGAAAAGCCGCCTTACTATATCGTTGCCCGTCCCGGCATAAAAAGCGTCGCCGAGCTGCGCGGGAAAAAACTCGCCGCCCAGCCGCGCGGTTTATCGGACCGCATCGCTGCCGAAGCGATCCTGGAGTCGAAAGGCGTCGATCTGAAAGACGTGCAGTTTGTCACCCTCAGCGGCGACCTCCCGGTGCGCATGAGCGTGCTGATCAGTGGCCTTGCCGACGCAGTTTGCTTGCTTCCGCCGGGACCCGTCTTGCTCGAACGCGACGGCTACCGCATCATCGCAGGGCCCAACGATGTTAAAGTCGGCAGCCCGACCATGGGCTTGAGCACTTCTAACCAAAGGCTCGCGGAAAAGCGGTCTGAAGTCAAAAGAGTGATACGCGCGCTGGTGCGTGGGCTGCGTTTTGTGCGCGATCGGCGCGATGACACCGTCGCGATTATGGCGCAGTGGCTCGGTCAAAAGCCGGACATCGCTTCCAAGTCCTACGACTTGGTCCTGCCGGGTTTCAGTAGCGACGGCGGTATCAGCGACGCCACGATGCAGGCCATCGTTGACTTACGCGTGCAGACCCTAGGTTTGCAAAGCCAACGTCACTCGATCAACTACGCGACTTTACGCCGCTGCGCGAAGTGCAGAAGGAACTTAAGCTGCATTGACCCTAGAATACGCCCCTATGGCGATGATTTTCCTGTACCGCCTCTTACCTGTTGCCTATTGGCTATTGCCTATTTAATCTTCCACCACCGACACCGACGTTTTGACACCCTTTTCCTTGAGCACATCGACGTACTCGCGGTGAATATCAGGCGGCTCTTCATTCATCGGGATCATCGTCCACAACGGATTGCGAAAGCGGTCATGGCTGTACTTTGGGCTGTCACCGCGGATCGCGAAATGGCGCATGGTGCCTTTGTCGGTATTGAAGTGCCCGTGCCACATGAGATCGTCGGGCGAATAAACTGTGCCGACTTTGAATTCGTGGCGCTGCCGCTCCTCGCCGTCTTTCCACAGCACGACGTAACCTTCGCCTTGCGTAATGATGATCACCGCCCCAGGACCGTGGCGATGAAAGGTGCTGCGGCACCCTGGCGGAAACTCCGACACGTGGCAGCCGTATGTGGTGTCGGCGAGCGTGAAGCGCATGTGCTTTACGCCTTTGCCTTTCATGGGAAAATCGTCGAGGGCGAATTGATTGACGTTCGGCACCAAATTAGTTTCCCAATAACGCTCTGCCATGTGTTTATTGTAGCGCAAAAACTCGTCGCCTTCGTGGAAACGGTCGCGGAAATTAAATGGATTACGAAAGATGAAATCCTCGTTGTGAAAAATATTGATCATGCGCGGGCAAGTCGTGCCGGCAAACAGGCGCACCGCGTCGTCGCGCGATCCGTTGTAGTGAATGTACGAGGCATTCAGCGGAATCGCGAAGATCGCGCCCTGCGCCCACTCAAAAGTCACCTTGCCGGCACCGTCCTGCCAGACCGAAGTCGCGCCGTACCCCCTGGCAACGTAAATAATCTCCTCGAAGAGATGGCGCTGCGGCAGCGTCTGACCGCCGGGCGGGATCTCGCACACATAGGCGTCGGTTTGTTGCTGATGCGATAGGTTTAGATAGCACCCGGAACCGCCCATACGCTCCCACTTACCGAGCTCCAGCGTGGTCACGTCGCTGACGACGTTGCCCTTGACGATCGGGATACCCTCTCTCGCCTGCAGCAGATCGTATGGGGTCGGACCGAAATCCAGATGTTCGCGAAATGGCAACAGCATATTCTCGAGCTCCTGAGAAATTCTTCTTCCTCATAGCACGAATCGAATCTGACGTCACAATGGTCTGCGTCATCATTCGAGAGCTTGCTGCCGGAGCTATTGCGCACCGACAGCTACCTCCCGTATATTCCGGATATGAAGAACGAGCCGACACCGGGAATAGCTCGCACGCAAAGCTATGTGACAACCTTGGAGATGCGCGCGCGCCAACTGAAAACGGAAGTCTTCTCGACGCCGGCGATGATCGGTCTTATGGAACTAACCTGCGTGGAACTAACCCAGCCGTATCTAGACGAAAACGAGCAAACGGTCGGAATGCACGTCGACGTGCGTCATATGGCGCCGACGAAAATCGGCCAAAGCGTAACCGTAACGGCCGAACTTCTAGAAGTGAAGGACCATAAGCTCCGCTATGCGGTGTCGGCCACCAACGATCAGGGCGTGAAAATTGGCGAAGGAACTCACCGCCGGGCGATTATCAACACCAAACGCTTCGCCGGTGATTCCTAAAACATCTGAAAGGGGATTATTATGAAACTCTATTCCTACCAGCCTTGACCCTACGCTCACAGGACAAGGATTGTCCTGGCCGAAAAGAAACTTTCCCACGAGCTCATCGAATGCGATCTCGCCAACAAGCCCAAAGACCTCTTGGAGCTGAATCCTTACGGCAAAGTCCCGGTGCTAGTCGATGGCGACGGTGTCATCTACGAATCGGCGATCATCAACGAATATCTCGAAGAAAAATATCCCGGTATTCCGCTCATGCCCAAGGATTCTTTGCAGCGGTCACGCGCGCGCATCTGGATCGATTATTGTAATACGCGGCTCCAGGCAGCGGCGGGAAATATCGCCCACGATCACGAGGTCGAAAAATCGAAGGAAAGGCTGCGCGGTTATCTTGAGACTTTGAATCAGGAAATGCGGGACAGGGAATACATCGCCGGCGAGTATTCGCTGGCGGATATCACTTACATCCCGTTTTTCTGTCGCTTGCAACGATATCAGACTACGATCAGCAACGACCTGCCTCACGTGAAAGCTTGGATGCAACGTCTCCTCGACCGACCGGTGGTGCGGGCGACGCCGTGAAAAGATAGTTCGATCGACGGTTGAGTTGACGGGGTGGCAGAAGAATAGAATCAAACGATGGCGCGGCGTCGAAGCGAGCAGTTAGGGTTATCGCCGAAACGTGAAGCGGAGGCCTGCCTCCGAAACTCTCTCGGAGGTGTCCGACGAGACCGTTATTCTGTTGTCCGAATCCTTTGGCACCATGAGAAGTGAGATCAACGAAAAAAACGCGAAAACCAAAGCCAATATCGTAAACGGTAGACCCTTCATAAGCCGCCTCCCTAAAATTCACTTGCTGCGGCAGACATGATGCATAGACGTATGAAACGCGGATTCGTTTACAGTCGCTTATTCATTACCCCCGATCGCCATTATCGTTTCCACCAGCGTGATTGAGCAAGTTGCATGCCCTTGGGCACCCGGAAGAACCCGGCGGCGGAATCACTTTTCTGCCATATTCTGACGGGATACTTCCGAGTATACGCACATTATTGTGCGTGAGCTACCCCCCCAGTGTTCAACCCAAGAGCCCGACCTGCTGGCGGTCGGTCCTGGGTTTTGCCTTGACGCTACCGAACGATCTGCCCTATTTTACCGACAATCGAAATGAGCAATTCCGGCTTTTTCTTTATCGCGAGGTGCTCGAATGCGGTCTAACGCGTCCGACAATTTCCCCGGCACAGCTTGGTTTCTTGCAAGCTTCATCGTTACGCTAGCTTTCCTGAGCGCGCCGTGCGCAAGTCACGCACAAACCGCCGGGCGACCCGTGCGTCCCCTGCGCGTCGCGTACCTGAGCACTTCGGCGACCATGACGCCGGTATGGATGGCGAAAGAGACTGGCGCCTTCGTGAAGGAGGGATTGGACGTCGAAGTTCTTTCCTTGGCCTCAAGCAGCTTCATCCCGGCGCTACTCGCCAACGAGATCGATGTCGTGGAGGTATCCGCGGCACCGATAATCACTGCATCATTACGTGGTATCGACGTGGTGTTCGTTGCCGGTTTACTAAACACGATGATCTGGGACTTCTACGCCCGTCCGGAAATCAAGAACGTCGAGCAACTCAAAGGCAAGATTATCGGCACCGATCGTCCGGCAACCCCCGTTGCTTACGGAACCCTGGTCGCTCTGAAAAAAATGGGGCTCACGCAGAAGGATGTGCAGCTCCGTCCCCTTGGCAGCAGTCCGCAGATCGTCGCCGCGTTTTATGCGGCGCAAATCGCCGGCGGCGTCGGTTCGCCGCCCGCTAGCTTTAGATTGGAGCGTGATGGATTTCATTCACTTGTGAGCCTGCTGGATGTGCCCTACCAAAACGTCGGCCTAGTGGTTAGAAAAGGGCGCATGGACGAGCTTGGCTCGCGTCTCGTCCGGCTCCTGCGCGGAGTCCGCGGCGGTATCGAGCGCTACTACGCTGACAAACCTTTCGCCATGAAAGTGATCGGCAAATACGCCAAAGAGACCGACAATGACGTGCTCGACCGCAGTTATGAATTTTTCAAGAAGGCCGGCTTCCGCCGCGAACTCGTAACTTCGGAGCCCGGGCTACAAGGTATCTTGGATTTTCTTTCTGATTCGATTCCGGAAGCCAAGACCGCCAAACCATCGCAATTTTTCGACGATCGCTTCGTGCGCCAGGTGAACAGCGGCAAATCTTATGATCATTATCGACGCCCAAGTTCACGTCTGGCCGCCGGAATCAGCAGATCGGCCCTATGTCAAAGAAGACGCTTCCAAGCCCCACCGGCCGATTCCACTCACATATGATCGTTTGCTTGAGGAGATGAAAACCGCCGGCGTCGATCGCGTCATCCTCGTTCCTCCGTCATGGGAAGGCTACCGTAACGACTACGCGTTGGAGGCGGCGCAAAAATATCCCGACCGTTTCGCGGTCATGGGCAAGGTGCCACTCAACGATCCGGCGAGCAAGGATCGAATCGCGTCATGGCTCAAACAGCCGGGCATGCTCGGCTTCCGTATCAGCTTTCGCCACACCGGCACGCACTCGTTTCTCGACGATGGCATAGCGGATTGGTTCTGGGCCGACTGCGAGCGTTACGATATTCCGGTTATGATCTTCGCACCTTTCGCGGTAGCCAAGATTGGCGAGATTGCAGAGCGCCATCCCGGCCTACGCGTGATCGTCGACCACATGGGACTGAACGTACAGTGGAAAGGCAAAGACTTAGCACCCGGCATCGATGTCTTGCTCAAATTTGCCCGCATGAACAATGTCGCAGTCAAAGCTTCCTGCCTACCCTGCTATGTCGCCGAGCCTTATCCGTTTCCAACATTGCATCCGCAGATCCGTCGCGTTGTCGACGCATTCGGTCCGCAAAGAATTTTCTGGGGCACAGATCTGTCGCAGATGCCCTGCAGCTACCATCAAGCCGTGACCTTATTCACCGAAGAGCTGCATTTTCTTTCCCCTCAAGACAAAGAGTGGATCATGAGCCGAGCTCTGGCTCATTGGCTGCGCTGGCCGCTGCCTGAATAAGTTAACGGTATTGGCCACGAACGCAGCGGCAGTCAACCAAAAATTAACGAACCAACATGATTCAACTAACCACGAGATTCCTATTGCCAGGCTTGCTGATAGCCGTCGCGTTCGGCAGCGCTACTTCGACTCATGCACAGGAACGCGCACGCGCCGGCTACAGCGGTATTTCCGGTTATCAAGTGCCCCTCTGGCTCGGCGTCGATCTCGGTTTATTCAAGAAATACGGTTTGAATCTAGAACCGATTCTCTTCCGGGGTGGCGCGGAATCGGCCAACGCACTGACCGGCGGCGAGATCCAGTTCGACGTCGTCGCGCCGCAGCCGCATATCGCCGCCGATCTTTCTGGCGCCGACATCATCATTATCGGCACTTACTTTAACAAACACACCTACAGCGTCGTCGCCCGGCCAGGCATCCGCGCGCCGCAGGAGTTGCGCGGCAAAAAGATCGGCGTCCTGTCCGTGGTCGGATTGAATCAAATCGTCGTCGCCACCGCGCTCAGACACTGGGGCATCGACGAGAAAAGTATCACTCTGGTGCGCAGCGGCGGCAGCCGCGATCGCTTCACCGCGCTGCAAAACGGCCTGATCGACGCGACGGTGCTCACCGGCGCTTTCGTCGACCGGGCGAAAGCGGCGGGCATGCCGGTCTTGCTCGACCTTGGCGATCTGGAGGATTCATTTGCGACGGTGAGCTTGATGACGTCCAGGACCTTTCAAAATAGCAAGCGCAGTGTAGTGCGCGCTTTTCTCCAGGGGATCAGCGAGGCCATCCATATTTTCAAAAATGATCCCGTGCTCGGACAAAAGAGCCTGTCGAAGTGGATGCGCACCCAGGACAAAGCTCTGCTGGAAAGCGCTTACCGGAGTTACGCGCCGCGGATTTCGTTTCCGCCCTATACCGAACTATCCGGCGTCCAAGTCGCCGTCGACGACTTGGCGAACAGTCGCGCCGACGCGAAAGGAAAAAAGGCGCAGGAGTTCGTCAATGAAGATATCTTACGCGAGCTGGATAGGCAGGGATTCTTCAAGTCGCTGCAGAAAAAGTAAACGAAAGAATCAAGCAGATTTGCTGAGCCACCGCTTTGCCGGCGCCGGGCAAATCACGGTTACTTGCCAAATGCCTGAGTTTGTTTGCGCGGCTGTTCGTCACGTATCGACGGTCCGAAAACAGTTTCGAAATATTTTTCTTTGACCAGTTGGTCGACCAAACTGTTGTCGATCATTTTACTGAAATCGACCCCTTTGAGTTCTTGGCCCTGCCGCTCGACGACGGCGTCCACCGAACCTTTGAGCGCATACGGGATCGGCTCCAGCACCCGCGCCTTGCGAAAGAGTTCGTATACTCGACTGGCATCGTCAGTGTTACGAGTACCGCCGTATTTGATCATGGTCTCGCTCGCAAAAGCCCTATCGTCGTAGAATTTTTTGATTGCTTCGGCGTGGGCCTTGATAAACGCGATCGCGGTCGGGCGCTCTTTGGTCAGGGCATCGCGCCGGAACAGATAATACGTCGAGACGTAGATATCGTCGTAATCCATCAACACGGCCAGTACCGGCAAGCCGGCGGCCTGGAGACGAAAATAGGCCGGCGCGGTGATCAAAGCCGCGTCGATCTGCCCGCTTTGCAGCGCCGCCGCGCGTGTCGCGGCATCGACACCGACGGAAACCCACTGCACGTCGCGCGCCGTGTAGCCGTGCTTGCGCAGTAAACTAACCGCCATGTGATATGGCGGATCGCCGACCCGGCCGATACCGATCTTCTTGCCCGCCAGCTGTTTCATATCCATCGCGGTCTTAGAGCCGATCATGGCGAAGGAGCCTTTGTTCATGAATCCGCCGAGCACGACGAGAGAAGGATCTTTCGCGGCTGCGAGCAACGCCGGATCACTGCCCGAAGAAGTCATCGCCGCCTGACCAGTAATAACAGCCGCGATCGGCGCCGGATGAACCGCGTAAACTAATTCGACGTCGAGACCGTATTTGGCGTAAAGCCGCGCATCCTTGGCAATCCACAGCGGCCACGACGCGCCGCTCCGCGCCCCGATCATCGCCACCGTTTTGTGCAGCGGCTGGGCAAACACCAAAGCGGTGAGAAAAGGCAACGATGGCAAAATTGCCGACAGAATGCGATTGGAACCACTTGAACGTTTTGAACGGCTTGAACTCCCCATTCCGATTATCCCTCGTTCGGCCCCAACCCTTCCATGACCTTGCGCCAGTCCGCCCCCGCCGGTAAGACGCACTTGATCGAGCGCAAACGGGAAAAATCATTTATGGCCGGATCGCGCACGATGTGCCGCGGCTCCTTCCCCTGCTGCAAATCGTTTACCGCAGCCAAAAGCATCTTACGCAGCGCGATGATGGTCCTGTCGCTGTAACCGAGATGCTCTCGGCTGCGATCGTAAATCGTGCCCATGCTCTCTGTCGCGCAGCCGTCCTGCTCCGCTGGGTTAACGGCTTCGATACCGGTATAGCTTGTCGTTCTTTGCAGCTTGCGGTTCTGCAGATAATTGTTTGCCCCATTGCGAATTCTTCGGTAGTCGGCGCCAATCCAACTGCTTAAACCTTTTCGCTCCTCCGCTGTGAATGGCTTCTTACGCATGTTCAGGATGTAAAGCCATGTCGTCGTGTCGTCGATCGGCACCCATGCTGAAAGACGGCATGATGAAAGGACTCGTGCGAACATAAATCTGATCAGTGCCGATCTTTCGAATCGAGATGGCGCGCATACCGTAATGCGTTACCTCTGCATCCAGCATCGGCGCGCCGTCGCGCTTCAAGTGCGCCGAATCGGGGATGTTATTGTTGTGTAGAAACGATGTATGCGAAGAATCGAAGTCGCCCTCGACACCTTGCAGGTAATTGCACTCAAGGAGTGACTTCACTGGAAAAACTTGATTCGCGTCGAGATCAAACCACTCGTAGCTGGGAATAAGCGGCATCTTTTCCCGTGGTCCCATGTACGCGAAAATTACGCCGGCAACTTCTTGGCACGGGTATGCGGTATGGCGCAGCTTGCGTCTGAAATCGCTATCTGCAGGCTCGGCCGGAGTCTCTATCACGTTGCCGACCACATCGTATTTCCAACCATGGTAGACGCAGCGCAAGCCGCATTCTTCGTTGCGTCCGAAAAAGAGTGACGTGCCCCGATGGGCGCAGTGCTCACCAAGTAGGCCGATATTTCCGTTCGAATCGCGGAAGGCGACCAAATCTTCACCGAGGAGCCTGACTCGGACCGGCGCGCAGTCCGGCACGGGGATTTCTTCCGACAACAGCGCAGGCAGCCAGTAACGTCGCATCATCTCACCCATCGCCATGCCTGGGCCAATGCGGGTTAAGAGTTCGTTCTCTTCAGGGCAAAGCATGTTTCCAGCTCGACTTTCCTGTCGGTGCCAATGATAAATCCTTTGGCAGTCGCGCTCTACTTGCTCTCGCTTGTAACTCCAGCCGCGCGGTCAAAGCAAGTGGTGATTTAATTTTTCTGCCGTTACGATATAACCGAAGCATCGCCGATCGCTCAAGACAAAGGAGATAACTTCATGTGGTATATCGTCATGTCGCGTTCGTTACCGGAAAAAGATGAAGATAAGCAGCGGAATTATGAAGAGCACCGCCACTGGCTCGACGATCAACATCGCGCCGGTCGCTTGCTTTTTTCCGGACCTACGACGGATGGCCGCTACGGCGTTTACGTCATGTTGGCCGCGGACTTGGATGAAGCCAAATCCATCGCCGCTCAGGATCCCCATCACGTGCGAGGCATTCGCGCGATGGAAGTGCTCGAATGGCGGGCGCACCGCGCGTTTCGTTTGGACGGTCCGTCGATCGCCGAAGTAGAAAAAATAGCTAAAGCTGAGTAGCCAGACAGATTACAATCGCTTCGGATGCCCAATTTTCGCTTGGACATCAGAAATTGCGCATCTCCTTTCCACTCTAATGTAGACTGTGGCAGATTTCGTCAATTGACGATGTCGTTTTATTTGGCACAGCCATTGCGGCTAGCCTCGCATTATTGATCTGGTAGGTTCCAAAGGACGCTAATAAGGAGGCAGAAAATGACGAAGGAATTTTCACTACGGCTGGTAGCACTCGTTCTGGTGGCTGCGGTTTTCGCCGGCTGTTCCGGTGGGTCGATGACGACCCGGGAAAAGGGCGCCGGGATCGGCGCAGTAGGCGGCGCCGCCGCTGGCGGTATTATCGGCGCAACGATGGGTCACCCTGGAGCCGGGGCGGCAATCGGTGGAGCCCTCGGACTCGGCGCCGGTGCGCTCGTCGGCGATTACATGCAGGGTCAGGAACAGCAGCAGTATCAGGCCAATCAACAACAGATCCAGCAGAATCAAACCACCATCAACCGCAATAACCAACAAATCCAGCGCTCGCGGCAAACCGAATACTAGCCGCGCGTTCGCTCGCAGCTAAAAAAGAGGATTCAGCGTCAAGCTGAATCCTCTTTTTGATTTAACCGGGTTTCGCTTCAGTACTGACTGCTAATACCCGTCGTCAGACTGGTTTTGGGTTTTTTGCCGGCCTGGCTTGCCTCGTACTGCTGAAGCGCCGATTTCGTTTTCGGTCCCATCACGCCATCGAAGGCGCCGGGGTCGAAGCCCGCGTCGCGCAACCTGAGCTGGAGAATTATGACCTCTTCTGAGGCGCGCACGGGCGATGCCGCCGCCGTGCGCTGAGTCACGGCGCTCGGAGCCGGGGTCGCGGTGGAACGCAATTTCGTTAATCGATCGACCGACGCCAATGCTTGGTCGCCGGCGTTCTTGTTATCTCTGCCTGGTACCGATTCATTTAGCGCGGTCGCGAATTCCTCCACAGTCGAGCAGTTGGCCTTGAGGTGCGCGAGCGTTCTTTTGGTTTTGGGGCCGAAAATACCGTCGGCCGGACCAGGATCAAAGCCGGCGGCGTGAAGTTGAAACTGAATCGCTTGGATCTCCGGTCGGCCAAACGTTTTTTTGGAATTTTCACTCATAGCCGGCGCGCCGGTATGGTCGAAATCGTTCAGCGCCAGTTTCACTTTGGCGCATCCCCCGTGATAGCGGTTGAATGCTGCTTTCGTTTTGGCGCCGGCGAAGCCGTCAACCGCTCCGGGGTCGAAGCCGGCGTTCTTCAAACTGAGCTGCAATTGGCGCACCTCGTCGCGGGTCAGGGCGCGCGGCGGCTTTCTCGGCAATTCTTGTGCTGGTGCCTCCGCAACTACCGCAACAGCCGAGGGTTCATTCTCCGACGCAGGCGCCGCGACCGACATTTTCTGCGGATCTGTTTCGCCGGTTTCGAAGAGCGCACATCCCGACGCTAGAAAAACGCATAGGGGAACCATGAATTTCGTTTTATTCACGACCAACCACCTTTCAATTATCGGAGCGATTCAAATAGCAAGTGATATGCCGTTACCGTAATAGGACAAATGCGCTCGAATACATCAAATTACCTGTTCACCTGCGCAAAATCCCGGTCCGCTGAGGTACAGACTTGTTCGGTAAACCTAGGAATTATCCGGTTCTTGATGTAAACGTAGTGATCTTGTTAAGAGGTTTTAGGTCAAATTTGACAGGTGATCTGAGCGTGCCGAAGAGTCAGTCGACATGAGGCAACAAATATTAAGACGAGCATTGCGTTTCGCACTGCTGTGGACGCTAGCGGTAATCGTATTCGGTTGCACCGAGTCGGTAAAGCATGATGAAACGCTCGCCGGTAAGCGCGCCGTCGAATTCGCGCGGGCCGCATTGATCGACAAGGACCTTAAGAAAAGCTACCAGCTCCTTTCCGAAGGCGGTAAACGCCATGTTCCCTTCGACAAGTTCAAACAAACCATCGAGTCTATGAATACGCGAGGGTCTCCGAGCAGAGTTGTCGCGACAGAGTACGAACCGATGGCAGGCGAAAAAGCGATCTATATTTTCCTCAGGGCACAGAATGGCGACGAACAAGTCAACTACCGCGTGACGCTCGAAGGCACGGCGGCCACAGATTACAAAGTCCTCAAGATCGATCAGGGCGCCGGATTCCCGACGTTGTCCAATCAAAAACGCAAATTCGAAACAACGTTGAGCGCGCCGTAATTATTCACGCCATTTTCGACGCCTCAAAATTGATCGGAGATATTTCGCTACGGAGCAGCGGGTCAACGCGCACTTTGCCCTCCAACTCCAAACGTCTTGTGAGCCGGCTGATAATGCTGCCTGTGCCAAAGGGCGACATGACAGTGTTCGTTCGACAAACACTCGGGACCCGATAGTTTGACGCGCGAATCAGCGAACAGTCGTCCTCTTCTCTATGATTTTACAGTTGCCAACGAGAGCCTTTTCGGCTATTTCCCGATTGGCTCGGATCCAATCAAAAGTCCGGAGGCACTGATGAGAACGACGGTCGGCGGCATCTTCACTTCTATCGCGCTTTTGGGACTTATAACGACCAGCTCCGCCGAGGCGCAAAGCGCTCAATCTTTGATTGGCGAAGCGGCCAAAGCCATGGGTGGGATGGCTGCGCTCCAAGCCCTTAAAAATCAAGTCGTCGAAAGCGAGGGCAAACAGTTCGACTCGTCCTCGACGCCCCGCCCGCTCGGGCCGACGCGCCAAATTAGCACCTTTCGCTACACGCTGACGCGCGATCTTACCCAGCCGCGAATCAGACTCGAATGGGAGAGCCGCAATTCGGCGCGTGGCGAGACTATTCGCTTTGTCGAGGTGATCGAGGGCTCCACCGGCCTGCTGCAAGAAGGCGAGGCCAAAACCGCCAAGCAAAGCCGCTTGCATCCCGGACGGCTAGTGACCCGTCTGCGCGAAGAGAAACGCGCGCCGATTAATTTAATTCTAACGGCGACGATGAACAAAACCTTGCGACGCCTTGCCAACGCCGACCTCGGCGGCGTTGAATATCAAGTCCTCTCATTCAAAGACGGCAGCGACGAGTTCCGCGTGTATCTCGATCCGAAAACTCATTTGCCCGCGCAGACCGACATTCTGGAAGACGATCCCCTCGAAGGCGACAGCAGCTATCTTCTCCGCTACAGCGACTGGCGCAAGGTCGACCAAATCATGATGCCCTTCAGTCTGCACTACGACCTCAACGGCCGCGCATTGCAAGAAGAGCAGATCAAATCGGTGCAGAACAATGTCACGTTCGTTGCCGATCCGCTTCGCAATGGATACTGCGTCGCGTGGCGGGCAACGTGAGCTACCAGGATCTCGGCCGTGCGCCCTCGATCGAATGGAATCAACTCGCCAATGGCGTGCACAAGATCGGCGGTAGCTCTCACGCGACGATCGTCGTCGAGATGCGCGATCATTTGATCGCCGTGGAAGGTCCGCTCTACGAAGCGCGCACCGCGCCGGTCGTCAAGGCCATCAAAGAACGGTTTCCCGGCAAACCGATCCGCTACGTGGTCCCAACGCACCATCACCTCGATCACGCCGGCGGCATTCGCGCTTTTATGGCCGAAGGCGCCGTCGTCGTCAGCCCGTTTTCCGCGCGAGATTTTTACGCGCGCGTGGCCAAGGCGCCACACACGCGCCACCCCGACAGCCTGGAAAAAGCTCGAACGCCGGTCGTAATCGAATCCTTCGGCGGCGGCCCGCGTGTGCTGACGGACGGCACTCGGCGCGTCGAAGTTTATCCCCTGCCGACGTCTCACGCCGAGGATCTGGTCGTCGTTTATCTTCCGGCCGAAAAGATCGTCATCGAAGCGGATCATATCAGCCCGCGCAACGGCCAAGTCAGGCCGGCCCCGGCAGTGAAAGAGTTCGTCAACGCAGTGGACAAGCTGAATCTCGACATCGCTACGATTGTCGGCATACACGGCGACAGCGCGACGCTGCAAGCCGCACGCGCCGCGGCCCAAAGTACAAAATAGCCAATCAAGAAAGGAAAAGCCGTATGAAACCATCAGGGTTCCTAACCCCGACCATAATCAAACTATACATCTCTAGCGCTCTGGCGGTTGCTCTAATTGACGGCGCGATCG
>VBKX01000271.1:0-925 GCA_005879435.1 Deltaproteobacteria bacterium | reverse complement strand
CTCTGGCTTCTGCGTAAAGTTTGCCATTGGCAAGGCGATGGGCGCGGTGACGCTGCAACAGAGCACCGCGGAATCCGCCGATCAACTGCAAACCAATCCGCAGCGTTTTCACAGCGCGCTGAGCTTGATGGAAGGCCAAATTATTCTCATCCCGGGCGGCTTCCCGCTGATCGTCGACAATGTCATCGTCGGCGCGGTCGGCAGCGCCGGCCATCGCGGCGACGGCGATGTGCGTGCGGTCAAAGCCGGCATCGCCGCCTGGGAAAAATATCGCCAGAGCAAACGCTGAGACTTTTACGATGTGCAAATATTCTAAAAGGGATCTAAATTATCGCGAGGAGGACGACATATGGCCGCAGAATTTATCGACATTCTAAAGGAACCCGAGCTGGACATCGGCCACAGCAAGAAAGTTTTATTCACCTCGGATCACTTTCACACCTGGGTTCACGGCGACTATCCGGGCACCAAGGGCCCCATGCACAAGCATACCGCCGATCAGCAGTTTTACTGCGTCCAAGGCCAGTGCACGTTTCATTTTCCCGACGCCCCGTCGCGGGCACTCAATCCCGGCATGCTGGTAACCATACCCGCGGGGCAACTTTACCAGCTCGACAACACCGGCAGCGAATACATGATCTTGCTCGGCGCGCGCGCGGAACCGGCCGGCAATCCAAGATTCAGCGCGACGGATAGGGAAGTCGGTCACGGCGATTTTGCCAAAAAGAATCTGGACAAGATCAAAGCGCCCGAAGACAAGAAAGCCAGAGCCCGGGCTGAATCTTAACCGCGGCATCGTTTAGATGCTCAATTTAGTTTTTCTGATCGGGTTTATTTTCGCCACCGGCTCGCTGCCCGCGGCGGCGGCCGACCGCGTCAAGTTAGCCCTGCCCGCCAAGTCGATGGGCTATCTCCCCCTTTTTAT
>VBKX01000036.1 GCA_005879435.1 Deltaproteobacteria bacterium | reverse complement strand
CCACCACATGAGCTCGGCGGTGTCGAAGAACCCATAGCCGTTGTAGACCATCGTTGCTGGGACGCCGTCTTCAAATTTGAAAAAGCATGAATACGCACCGACGCCGGGACGGATCTTGTCCCAGGCGCCCGTCCAAGCTCTGACCGTTTTCACCTTGCCGCCGCCGATCAAGCGTACGACGTCGACCTGATGCGGCGTTTGATTGAAAATGAGCCCGTTGCTGGTGACCAATTCATGGGTCGGCCAAGGGCGGTACATGAATTCGTTGAAGTTCCAGGTGTTGATCATGCGCAGGGGGCCGAGCTCGCCGCCCTTGACGATCTCCCGCATCTTGCGCACGGGGGCGTCGAAACTATGGGTGTGACCGCATAACAATTTGATCTTGTACTTGTCGGCGGTGTCGTTCATTTTTTCCGCGTCTTCGATCGTCAACGCCATGGGTTTTTCGACGATGACATGCTTGCCGTGTTTCGCCGCGATCAACGTATGCTCGGCGTGCATTTCCGGCGGCGTGGCGATGTAGACCGCGTCGACGTTCCGGCTCTTACACAGATCTTCGATATTGTTGTAAGTCTCGGCGTTGAACTCCTTTTCAAAAACATCTAAAGCGTGATTGCGCGGATCCGCGGCACCGGTGATCTTAACGTAGGGCAGTTTTGTGATGCCCGGTTTCTCGGAAAAAATTCTCGTCACCGCCATGCCGACGCCGACAAATCCTAAACGTAGAACGTCATCCATAAGTCCTCCCCGTTGGTTGCTTGTGCTTCAGAGTAAGTACGCCGAAACTTTTAGGCTCGCGCCTCGGCGGCGATGCCATTGCAGATGTCTTTCCAGTTGGCGTCTTTGGCGACGACCGCGCTGTAAGCGAAAAGCATCCTGAATGCCTTTCAACATGAGCTTGCGCGCCACGACGATGGCGGCATCGGATGATGTCACGAGGTGCTCTTTCGTTCGGTCTTGAATCGCGCCGGCGCCTTCGGTGACGCAGACATCTTGAACTTGGAAAACCAACCCGAGGCCGCTGTAGCTCTCGTCTTTCATCGACTCGCGATCCTGCATGTAGCGGTTCGATTTGTTTCGCACCGGCCGGTAACCTTCGCTGAGTTCCAAGCGATTGCGCCGCTGCTCCTCGGCGTTCAGCGGACGCTCGCGGTGAAAGATGATGATGTATTTCCAATGATGCGTGTCGTCGATGGGCACATGCCAGTTCATCAGGTAGCCTTCATGACCGTTGAACTGTCCGGGAGGAGCGGAAAGATTCGGCATGACAAAATTGCCAACGCGGAGATATTTTTTGTCCGCGCCGACTTTTCTGGTCTTGCAAACGCGCAATCCGAAATCCGTGAGATCCGCTTCGGTGGTCTCGAGACCACCCGGAGCGCCGCCTTGCCCGGAGAATTTTACCGGTTCGACACCCGGCCCGCCGGTATCGCGATACTTGTTAAAATGGAGGTAGGACAGGTGCATGAGGTCGATGTTGCCCTCGTTACCCTGCAGGTAGTTACATTCCTGGTAAATCTTCGTGACGTAGACATGGTCGAGGGGTACGGTGAGATAGCCGTAGTTGGGAATCAACGGTGGCTTACCGGGTCCCATGTAGGCGAAGATCACGCCGGCCCGCTCTTCGACCGGATACGCCTTGTGGCAGATCGATTCGCGAAAACTTTTGCCCGCGTCTGTTTCTCCCGGCATGTCGATGACCTTGCCGTTCACATCGTAGAGCCAGCCATGATAGATGCAGCGGATCCCGCCGTCTTCGAGTCTGCCGTAGCTCAGATCGGCGCCACGGTGCGCGCAGTGAAGTTCGATGAGACCGAGTTTTCCCTGGTCATTGCGAAACAGGACGAGCTCTTCGCCAAATAATTTAACTGGCAGGGGAGGAGCGCCTGGCGGTAGCTCTTCAGAAAGCGCCGCAGGCTGCCAGTAACGGCGCATCAACTCGCCGCAGGGAGTTCCCGGTCCGGTTCTTGTCAATAATTCATTTTCTGCTTCGTTCATAAACGTGCTCTCGGGGCTTTGTCATTGTTGTTAAAGTAAAGATCATTTAGATAACCACTCGGACATATTCCACTTCTGCCAAGTTTCTTTGCGGCGCGAGTCGCTCAGCTTGTTGACCGTAGGAAAGTCCTTCAAACGCTCGAACGGCCGGCAGCCATTGATGATCAGCCGCTTGTACGGCTGTGCGGAGTGACCCGCTCTCTGGTCCGTCGTCCGCATCGGATCCAACAACCAGGCGCTTTGCGTGACGCTGACCCGCACGCCGGTGATCGGATCGAAGCGCGTGCCGATGGCCCAGAGAACTTCCAAGGGATCTTCCGGGTTAACGTCTTCGTCGACCAGAATAAACAACCGGCTCGGTG
>VBKX01000273.1 GCA_005879435.1 Deltaproteobacteria bacterium | reverse complement strand
ACGGAGTCCCTGCTTCGGCGACGTCTTCGCCGATGATGAACACGGTGGGATCGCGGCGCATCTCCTCGGCGAGACCTTCATTGATTGCCTGACCGAAGGTGATCTCGCGTGTTCCGATGCTCGGTTTTGCGGTGGCGTTAGGCGTAGACATGCTGATCTACTTCGTCCGGGTTCGGATACGCTGCGTTGAGCGCAAAGCTTACCGCTGCTTTGATTTCTGTCGAGATTTCATTTTCGATCTTATCAAGGGACGTGAGGTCCAGCAGTTTATTTTTTTTCATCCAATCGGCGAGCAGTTTGAGCGGATCGCGTTGCGTCTTCCACTCTTCTTCTTCCTTTTTTGAGCGGTAGTAAGAGCGGTCTATATCGCCGACATGGTGGCCGTGAAAGCGGTAGGTGTTGCATTGCAGAAATGCCGGCCCCGCGCCGCTGCGGGCGCTGTTCACCGATTTCAAAGCTGTGGCATGAACCGATCTCACGTCCTGTCCGTCGATCGATTCCACGTGAATTCCGAAGGCAGCGGCCCGCGCTGTCACTTCACCCGCGGTGGTTTCACTGTAATGGGTGTACTCGTTGTACTGGTTGTTCTCGCAGACGTAGATAACCGGCAACTTCCAGAGCGAGGCCATGTTCATGGTTTCGTATAGCAGCCCTTGCCCCAGGGCGCCGTCGCCAAAAAAACAAACGGCGACTTGATCCGTATTACGCATCTTGATTGACATCGCGGCGCCGGTGGCGATTCCTGCGCTGCCGCCGACGATGGCGTTAGCGCCGAGGTTGCCGGTATCCTGGTCGGCGATGTGCATGGAGCCGCCCTTGCCGCGACAGTATCCGGCTTCCTTGCCTAGCAGCTCGGCGAACATCTTGTCGACCGACGCTCCCTTAGCTAAACAATGGCCGTGGCCGCGGTGGGTACTCGTAATGTAATCATCTCGCCGCAGCGCTTCACACACGCCTACGGCTACGGCTTCTTCGCCGATGTAGAGATGGGCGAGCCCCGGCATCTTGGCACCGAGATAGAGCTGATTGACCTCTTCTTCGAACAAGCGGATCTTGAGCATTTGGCGGTAGAAGCGGAGCCAGCGCTCGTCGCGTACGGCGCCGGTTTTGACAGCCGTCAATTTGGATTTCTTGGGTAGAACCATCAGCTATTCCCAAAAGAAATTGGAGTGCGGGAGTATTGGCCATTCCGAAACCCATCTCTCCAACACTCCATTATTCCAGTCTCCCAGTCTTCTCCCCTGCCATCCGCGCCAGCGCTTCGAACAAGATCGCAAAATCTTTCTCCGCCAAGCCCATGGCGCGTGCGGTGGTGAGCATTTCATTGGTGACTGCCGTGGTCGGCAGCGGGACATCGAGCTGACGGCCGAGCTCCAACGCCAAAAGCATGTCTTTCTGCATCATATTGACATCGAACCAGGCTTCATCCGGCATGTTCAGGACAAACGGGCCTCGGTATTTCACCATCGGCGAGGCGATCACGCTGTTTAACAAAACGTCGACTGCGGTTGCACGCGCGATGCCGCTCTTTTGCGCGAGCAGAACCCCTTCGCTAAATGCCAGCATTTGCACCGCTAGACTTAAATTAGTGGCGATCTTCATCGACACGGCAAGGCCGTTAGTACCGACATGCGTGACCTTGGGGCCGATCGCTTGAAGGATTGGAAGCACATTCTCAAAGGCTTGAAGATTGCCGCCGACCATGATCGATAGCTTTCCTTCTTCAAGCGTGATCACACTGCCCGATACCGGAGCGTCGAGCATCTGCGCGCCCTTGGCTTCCACTTGCTTCGCGGTGGCACGGCTTGCCGCCGGGCTCACCGTGCTCATGTCGATGTAAATTTTTCCTGGAGCGAGACCGGCTAAAATGCCATTCGGTCCGTTGGTAATCGCCTGAAGGGCTTCGGTATTCGTAACCATCGAAAAAGTGATATCGGCAGTCTTCGCAACGATGCACGGTGATTCACCCCATTGCATGCCCGCATCTAGCAATCCTTGAGCCTTCGATTTGGTGCGGTTGTATCCGGTGACCTTATGACCTGCGGCCAGAAGACGTTGTACCATGCGGCTTCCCATCACACCGAGACCAACAAAGCCTAGATTTGCCGTAAGACCCTCCCGCGCGAATAATCCCTATAACCGATCTCAAGCTTTATTGTATAGCGATTTTTGAAGCCGGCGGCCAGAGTTCACCTTAACTCGGTCATTCACCCAGGCGGCGCAACGATGAGTGCCGATCTCGCGCAGGCAGGAATACTTTACGATAATGGTTCATGATCATCGAATAGCAAACAAATCGCCTGAATGTCGCTTGCCCAGCCGGTGGACAAGAAAGGGTTGAGACTAGGTAGGCGGGTTTCTCGAGAGTATCGTTGCAGTTGAAGAGCTGAAAATATCGGGCTCAGAAAAAAGATCGTCTAGAGTTCGCGGTGGCGACCGATTTCGATTTGATTGTTCGACGGCAGATGATTCAGAACCTCCACCAAGGTCTCGTATTTTGCCGGTTTCGTGAGATGCGCGTCGAACCCGGCTTCCTTAGTACGCTCGCGATCCACCTGCTGTCCCCAGCCCGACAGAGCGATCAAAAACATGTGCTTTCCCCACGGTTGCTGGCGGATTATGCGCGCGCAGTCATAGCCGTTGAGTTTCGGCATGGCAATATCGAGCACGGCCACGTCCGGATGAAACTCAGCGGCGGCATCGACGGCTTCAACACCGTTTTGTGCAATTTGGACTACATTCCCGTCTTGCCGTAACAGCCGGGCTAGGATCTCGGCAGATTGCGGGAAATCGTCAGCGACGAGAATACGGCGGCACGGCCGGTTTGCGAGATCACCGTCGTGGTGAATCGGTTCGTAACGATCCTCCATCCATTGCACCGACAGGACCGGCAGATGAACGATGAACTCGCTGCCGCGATTTACTCCGTCACTGCGAACCTCCACCCGGCCACCGTGCATCTCGACTAGCCTGTGTACGAGTGTGAGGCCCAGCCCGAGTCCACCTTCGGCTCGGGTAAATGCACGGTCCACCTGATAAAACAATTCAAACAAATGCGGTAGATTTTCCGCCGCAACGCCGATTCCCGTATCTTTGATCCGCACGACGACCGTATCGCCAGCCGGTTCGACGTTTAGCCAGATGTGGCCCATGTTCGGTGTGTATTTCGCCGCGTTGTTCAACAAGTTCGTAAAAACCTGGGTGAGCCTCACCCGATCGGCGTCAACGAGTATGGATTGCGGCGACATGGCGATGGTGAGTTCATGCTGTCGTTGGTCGATTAATGGCCGGCTCGACTCCACCGCAGCCCGAATCACCTCGGCGAGGTTCACCGACTCCTTTTGCAAATCGAGCTTCTCGCGGGTAATACGGCTAACGTCGAACAGATCATCCGTTAAGCGCGTAAGATAATTAACTTGCCTCTCGATGATGTCCCGTCCCCATCGCGGATCGGCGTCGGGAGAGCCCGGGGTATTCTGCAACGCACTAACGTTGCGGATCAGCGACAGTGGATTGCGCAATTCATGCGCCAAGGTGGCCAGGAATTCGTCTTTGCGGCGGTCGGCGTCCCGCAGCGCGGCGTCGCTTTCCCGCAGCGTCGCATCTAGTCGCAATTTTTCGACTGCCAACCATGTGCGTTCGGCCACGATATTAACCAAAGTGTTTTCGCGCTCACTCCATTCGCGCGCGTCGCCGGTGGCGACAACCAGCGCCGAAACCAACTTACCGTCGCGCAGCAAGGGCGAAAGCACCATGCCGCGGATGCCTAACTTCTCGAAGAATTTGAAACCTCGTGCGGTGCGCTGATCAATCGCAAGTTCGGCAATGGCAACAATTTGGCCGGTCTTTGCCGCGTCGATGACCCCTGAACCGAAGTCGTTGAGCGTGTAACTACCGACCAAGGACGGCATATGCGGGTGGTAGTCGCGCTGCACGGTAAGACGATCGTTCTCGACATCGACCTCGACAAAGCCGCAGCGGCTCGCTTTCAAATGTTCGCCGAGTGCAACGGCAACCGCCCACAACAGCTCGTCGGCATCGGCGGCGAAGCGAATGCCTTCTCCAAGATCAAGCAAGAAAAGCGTGTCAGCCTCTGCTTGTTTGCGCCGGGTAACATCTCGAACTGCGACGTTTACGCCCAGCAGCTCGCCATTTTCGTTGTGGACGGGGTAATAGCTGCATAGACGGTAGCCCCGCTCAGTCCGACGCGCTGGGTGAATGGCCTGAACTTCCTCGTCGATGACCGGCCGGCCAGTCTCGATCACGCGACGGTAATGAGCTTCGATCCTATCGGCGAGTTCCGGCAGCGCCTCGCGAACGGTTTTACCGATGTAATAGTCTGGTGACTTTCCATTCATTTCCGCCAAGGCGTTGTTTATGGAGACGTAACGCAGGTCGCGGTCAACGAAACATAAACCGACCGGCGCCGAAGCATAGATGGTATTCAGGTGCGCAAGCCGTTCATTGGCGACGCGTTCGTTCTCGCGCATCACTGATTGGACATGGCGGTGGCGCACGCCCAAGACGGTGACGGTCCAGATAATCAAGGTCGCTAAACTATGATTGAGGACATCCCAGCTGATTAAACCGGGCGTGGTCGGTGCCATGGCGAAGTGAACGATCAGGAGCAACGTGCAGGTTGCCGCGGCGGCAATTTTTTCGCGCTTTTCAGGTAGGGCAACGACGAGCGCTAACCCGGCGAGGTAACAAATGGGAAGAGCGACCCCGATAGGCGTCCACATGTCGACCATAAATATTAAGGCCAAGAGCAACGGCACCAATAACCATAGGACTTTGTTAAGGGTGGCGAACTTCAACCGACCCGGTTTTCCCGGAATTGCTGAATTTGTCTCCGGCGAGTTTTGTCTCTGGTCACTCATGGTTGGGATCGGATCAGGCATGGGCAATGGTGTTAACGATTAACGCTTGAGTGTACCAAACGCGCTCATGGCCAACAAGGATTATCGAGTTAATCCGAGTGCTATTGGGTGCGTCCGTGGCGTATTCACGCCTGCCGTTTCGCTTGGCGATGTTATGATGCTGCTTTCCTCGCCGATGAACTTTGTCACGTTTAGGAAAAAGTAGGTGCAATTACGGAAACTGTTTCTAACCAGGTAACTGCCGCTTGACAACCCATGCAGCCCAGACAATAGATGGCTGCAGCTGCGTTTAAAGGGAGTCACGTGAATGGCGAGCAAAATCAAATACTATCGGGATTTTCGCGAACACCTGCACGCGTTGGAGGAACGAGGAAAACTGATCCACGTCAACCGCGAGATCAATAAAGATACGGAACTCATGCCTCTGGTGCGCTGGCAGTTTCGCGGCTTGGATGAGCGCGAGCGCAAGGCTTTTATTTTTGAAAATGTCGTCGATTCGAAAGCGCGGCGCTACACCATGCCGGTGACGGTTGGCACGTTGGCCGCGACCACAGAAATTTACGCCATCGGCTTGATGTGCGAGCCGGATCAGATCCATGAGCGCTGGACCCAAGCGCAGCTCCAGCCGATCGAACCTGTGGAAGTCGCAAGCGCGCCGGTACAGGAAGTAGTGTGGCAGGGACGGGATTTGCTAAACGGCCACGGGCTCGACATGATCCCCGTGCCGATTTCCACCCCCGGCTTTGATAATGCGCCGTATCTCACTTCCGCCAACTGGATCACCAAGGACATCGAGACGGGCATCTATAATATCGGTAACTATCGCAGCCAGATCAAAGCCCCCGATCGCGCCGGCGGTTTTTTCGTCTCCCAGCACATGGGCCAGCACTGGCGCAAATGCAAAGCCAAGGGCAAGCGACTCGAGGCCTGCATCGCCATCGGCGTGGTGCCGAGTATCGCTTATTCGGCGACGGCAAAGATTCCCTACGACTTTGACGAATATCGTCTGGCCGGCGGTCTCGCCGGCGCGCCCATGGAGCTGGTTCAGGCGAAAACGGTTGATCTGCTCGTGCCGGCGACGGCGGAAATCATTATCGAAGGGACCATTCCCACCGACGTCATCGAACCCGAAGGGCCGTTCGGCGAATATCCCGGCTACATGGGCCACCGCTCGGTTTCGCCCTTTCTCGAAGTGAGCTGCATCACGCACCGGCGCGACGCCATTTATACGGCGCTGATGAGCCAGTTTCCGCCCAGCGAGTCGAGCAAGATCAAGTACACCGGCACGGAAAAAATTATTTACAAATTCCTGCGCCACGACAGCGGCAACGCCGCCGTGCTCGACGTTGCGCTGCACGATGAAGTGAGCGGCAGCGGGCAGGCCTACTGCGTGATAAAAATGCGCCACGGCAGCAAAGTCGACGCTTGGCGCGCGCTCAACGCTTCCGCGGGTTTCACCGGCGCCTACGGCAAGGTTTGCGTCGCGGTCAACGAAGACGTGGACATTCGCGATCCGGCGATGATCAACTGGGCGATCTGTTACAACATGAGACCCGACGAAGACGTCATCAT
>VBKX01000270.1:4853-9295 GCA_005879435.1 Deltaproteobacteria bacterium | reverse complement strand
GGCAACGGGCTGGCTGAGATTGAATTGCAAAAGCTCGGCGGGGGAGGCGCGGCCGGCGCCGGAACCCACATCTGCTTTCCGATCACAAGGCACTCCACACTAATGCCGCGGATAAATGATAAACCACTTCGGGCTACCGAATACATCGAACTCTTCCGATGGGTAAAAACCAGCGGCTGCCATCCAGCTTTTAACGTCGTCCTTGCTCAAAAGCATTTCCGGACTGTTCCGGTGGGGAGTCTTAGGATCATCTCGGTTCATCTCGATCAGGGCGATGCGGCCGTTAGGTTTCATATAGGTGCCAAGTGCCTTCAGATACGCTTGGCGGTTTTCGATGTGATGCAGTACATCATGAAAGAAACCCAGATCCACATCATGGGTCGGCAGCTTGGGATCACTGAATTCCCCCTTGACCGTTTGGATATTCTCTATATTTTCCTTTTTTGCTTTTTGGGCGATGTAATCCAAAAGCCCCGGATCGATATCAACTGCGTAAACTTTGCCGGAGGGCGCAACTGCCTTGGCGAGGGGAAGTGAGAAAGCGCCGGCGCCCGCGCCGATGTCAGCCACTTTATCCCCTGGCTTCAACTTCAAAAGGGGCAAGACCTTGTCTATCTTGAGCCCGGCTATCCTTTCGGGCCGGTCGAGATTTTGAATCCATTCTTTGGTTTCCCGTGATCCTAGCTGTGCCTGTGCCTCTATAGCCACCAGCATAACTAGCCCCAACGTGATTAGAAAAATTTTTCGCGAATGACAATTCCGCTGGAACATAAAACGCTCCCTAAAAAATTTTCGCTTCAACGCGAGGTTTCATTTGTAATTAACCGGACCGAACAATGATCGAAAACTATAGCACCGCCACCGGCGACCCTGTGAGGTTTTCGAATTAAAACATTTCGGGGAAGTAAAAGGTTAACACAGCATTGAGCCTCTTGTCGGTAACAATGACACTCTTATTTTTGGGGTCTAGATCGACTCCGCGCACCATCCTCAATATGCCTTTCGGTCCCCCGATGGTCCACCGCGGGGGTACATCTCCGTTGTCCTGCGTGCTCCATACTCCAACAAAGCACTTATCGGAAGACATTTCGTTACTCTCGTTGCTCGACCCGCGGACGCTCACGATAATCTCATTTTTGGCTGGATAAACCGCGAACGGTCCGCTGATGTGTGCCAGCCCGCTCTTGGGGCCGCCTATGACCGCTTTCGGTTTCACATTCCCCTGATCGGTGCGGTTGAAAATCAGCAGGCGGCTTCCCACACCTCGAACGGTTCCACCCACGACGAGCAAGTCGTGGACGGGGTCTACGGCGAGCGCGCTAGCACCCAACTGCGTGTCAGGACCTTTGATAACTCGGATCGGCGCTACATTACCCTTTGCTTCGCGGGAGAACACCAGAACCGAATTTCCTTGGGGAACAAAAATTTCGTTGTGCACCGGGTCAAGACCCAGCCGGTCTGGATTGCGCAACTGGGTGAGTGAACCTTGGATAACTCGGACCGGAACTTCCTCCCCGTCCGCTCCCCCACGGAAGGTCAGAATGGCCTGGCCAAATTGCTGGGGCACGACGAACTCGTCGTGAATCTCGTCATAGACGATGGAGTGCATCGTCCGGCCCAACAGCGTCTTTTGTCCTTCAATCTTGCGAACCGGTTTCGCATTTCCATCCGCCAGCCTGGCGAATGCCGCAATCTGCGGATGTGCCACTCAATTGGGCACGAGAAGTTGTTCCCGCTTGCTGTCGTAGGCCACCGGGTGCGGGTTACCGATGCTGAGCGTCGGTCGATCGCGCGGCGCGCTTCGGATCACTCGCTGAGGCGCTGTATCGCCGGCCGCAGTGAGCTTATAAGCAGTGGCGGTATGGTTGCCGAAGTTCGCCACCCACAGCTCGTCGTTATTGGCATCGACGTAGACCCCGGTGGGATTTTTGATGAGGGTCTTAGGACCTGTGAGAACTCGGATCGGCGCTACATCGCCGCTGGCAGAGGCGCTGAAGACCAAGATGGAATCTCCCATGTCATTAGCGACGAACAGCTCGTGGCTTCGCGGATCATAGGCAATTCCCGTCGGCCAATTCATCTGAGTTTTGGGACCTTGAATCACGCGGAGCGGTGCCGCATCACCGCTCGCAGTTCGGGGATAAACCGTTATGGAAGGAGGCAGGTTCTTGCCGGAACCGGGGATGGCGTTGCTAAATCCCAATGGCCAGTTCGATTTTCGAAGATCGCTTTCCCGGATTCGTCCGCTGGCGGCCACAGCACCGGCGCGAACTTGATGGACGCTGCCGTGGTTGGTTACAAATATGAGGTCATCGTTCGTATCCAAGGCCATTCCATGTGGGTCCGCCAGCAACGTGTGTTCGCCCTGGAGAAGCCGGATGGGGGCGTCTTCAGATGTAGCTGTCTTTTCGAATGTGACCACTGCGCTGTCATGTTGCACCGTAAGTAAAAGTTCCTGGTGTTCTTCATCCACCGCAATGCCAAAGGTTCCATGCGGGGTGTGGACTTCACGTGCGGGGCGTACATCCCCCTTGGCCTCGCGGGAAAAGACCACTAGCGTATCCACTGTGTCATTGTTCACCGCGTAAATATCGCCATTTTTAGGATCGACATAGACGCCGCTCTGGAACTCGATCTTGGTCTTCAATCCGCCGATGGCGCGCTTCGGTTCGGTGACGGCGGTGGGAGGCGTATTATCCAGCCTGTTATAGACGAGCACATTGAACAGGTTTTCGTCGGTGACAACGACCTCGTTATTGGTAGGGTCCACCGCCACGGAGCTATAAGAAGCATAGCGGTCGCGGATCATCCGCACCGGTTTTTTCCCCGACACGTCAGCAGGGGCGGTCTCCGCAGAGGATCTTGCTGTTAAGCTGTTGGGAATTCCTTCTTTCAGTGGATCAGCAGCCAGAGCACTGCTGGCGTTGACGGGCGCCCCTTCACACTGCTCGTCGTCCATAGCCCCCGCTGGCAATAGGTCATAGGAGATCAGCTGGGCAGAGTCGCTGGGTTTATGCAAAGCCGAGTGAACGGCAGTGATAAGCCCTGAAAGATGGACATTCCCCGCGACTAACACCCATCCGGTAATCACGGCCACTAGAGTCAGGAACACGACGGGGTAAGTCCGTCGCAATCGATCACTCCGGCTCATAGATTTCTGCCCCCTTTCCGTCCCGGAATTTTCACTTGTAGTACGCTCTCGGTAGCTGAGTAAGAGCTATTATACGTAACGGCATGCTGTCAATTGTAAATCGGCTCCACCTCACGGGCGGTACGATCGCCTGGGTGGCGCGACCGCTTGAATGCCTTATTGGCGCAAATGTTGACAGTCGGAACAGCCGGCTCGTATAGTCATAACATTTTTAGATATGGAAGCGGATTCAAAACGATCGGGACTATTGTCCATTGTCGCTGCGTTGCTCGTGCCCAGTTGATGAGTGTTACCTCAAGTCCTGGCAGGACTTGGTTTACTTTCATTGCTGAGCGCTAGTTGCCTGTTTTGGCTGCAGCGCTCGCAGCTCGTTTTCCTCACGATAGCGCTCGGATCACTCGGCTACGAGGGCTGGCTCGTGCGGCGCCAACTGCCGGCGCTGCGCACCATGGGAGTCAAGGCGGTTCTCGGTGCCAGCCTGATTGTGAATATGGCAGTTCTAGGTTCGTGGGTCGTGCTATGGTTTCGTTACCGGTAAGAGATTTATCTCTCGATCTTATGAAGTGACATCGACTAGAAAAGGGATTCGGCAATGAAGCGGCGAACACAGATTTGGTTGTTAGCGTTGCTGATGCTGGTGGTAGGTAGCCCAGTATTAGCGCAAGTGACCCAGGTGACGGCGGATGCAAAGGGAATTACCTGACCTTCTTGCGCGGCGGTCATGGAGATCGCTCTAAGACACCTGGACGGTGTCGACAAGATTTCTATAAGCATCTCGAAGCAAAGATTCCAAGTTACCTATAAGTCGGGGGCCAGTTTCCAGCCGTGGGATATTCGCGAGGCCGTGGCAAAAGCGGAAGTGGCGGTGGTGCGGTTCCTGATTGTTGCCCGAGGCCATGTTCATGAAGAAGGAGGTAAGCGGTTCTTTGTGGCGGGCAAAGATAAGTTTCTTCTGGCGGCTTCTCCTAAAATTCCCTCTGAAGGCACGATCTCGATCGAGGGGACCGTCGATGATTCGGCCGAGCCTCTCCAACTGCAAATATCGCAATTCAAACCACTCAAGTAATAACCGTACTTCGGCTCGTTCTCCGCCGTACGTCTGATGCCGCTTCTTTTTAAGGCGTTGAAGGGACGCCACGGATTGGCGTCCCTTGTCCCCTCGAGAAATAAGTATCGACAGCTCCAATGAGGGGGCACGCTCACAAATAGAGCACTAGGGTCACGGTGCTAAGCATTCTTGCGCGAACTTTTCTTTTCTCTCAGACCGTTACTGAATCCTCGTGTGTGCGTA
>VBKX01000270.1:4044-4838 GCA_005879435.1 Deltaproteobacteria bacterium | reverse complement strand
AAGTTCATGGCGGCTTGGACGTTTTGTTCGAGCGGGGCCGTTTGTTCGCAGCCGATGATGACGCTGGCGACGGGCTGACTTAAGTTGAACTGCAATAGCTCGGCAGGGGAGGCACGGCCGGCGCCGGTGCCGACGAGCATGCCTTGGCCCATGACTTTCATCGACAGGATGCCCAAGTTTTTCTGCAACGCTATCGGCAGAGCGGATTGCTCGAAGGCGGGGATCGGTTCCATTTTTCGCTGCGCAATCGGATTGGCGGATTGGGCGGCGTTGAGCGCCATCAAGACTGTGTCGAAATCGTGGCGGCGCAAGGCTTCGGCCATGGCGGCGCCGTCGTTGTGGCCGGTGATGCCGATGAACCGCGTGACTTTTTGATCCTTCAATTGTTTTATGGCGGCGAGCATACCGTTCGGATTGCCGATGCGCTCGAGATCGTCAAGATTGCTCAGACTGTGGATCTGAATCAAATCCACGTAATCGCTCTGCAAGAACTTTAAACTCGTTTCCACCGAACGGAGCGCGCCGTCACGGTCTCGTGGATCGATCTTGGTGGCGAGGAAGACTTCTTTGCGCCGTGCCTTTAAAAATTCGCCCAGCCGTTTCTCGCTCAAGCGCTCGATGGGACGGCGCGTGTAAGCTCCGGCGGTGTCGAAGTAATTGATGCCGAAGTTGAACGCTTTCTGCAATAACGCCTGCGCCGTGTCTTCGCTTTCGATGGAGCAGAAGCGGGTGCCGGAGCCGAAGCCGATGCAGGAAACCATCTCGCCGGTTTTGCCCAGGCGGCGCTTCGGCAG
>VBKX01000270.1:0-3980 GCA_005879435.1 Deltaproteobacteria bacterium | reverse complement strand
GACGGCAGTGGTGGTGGTTTTCAGAAATTGGCGACGGGACCAACGTGATTTCATAGTGGCTCCTTTCTGTTCGCGGCAGAGGAATTTGCCGGCGTTATCATAACCCAATACACGACGGGCACGTCAATACATTTCTTACCTTACACGGCATTGTTTCTCGTCCGGCGCAGCGCGGTTAGACCGATCCACGAAATGATTACTAGCGCGGCCAGGAGCTCCGTCATGAAGAGCGCGAAGCTACCCCATTCGCCGCGGATCGGAGCTTTATAAGGATCGTACCACTTGATCAGCTCGCTCAATTGCGCCCACTGCCGCGCGATGGTGTTGGAGAGCAGCACCGCGAACTGCGCGAGGATCAATCCAATGCCCGTGATGCGACTCGGATTTTTCCAGTACGCGGCGGCAAGCAGCACGCCGGCAATCATGCTAATGCCGGCAACGATGAACCAGAAGCGCGGCAGGGCTTGCAAGATTGACGACGCATAGATCGCGCCGGCGCTGCCGTAAATGACGGCGCCCAAAAAATAAAGCGGCACGAGCTTGCGCAGGTCGTTCTTGTCATCGCCGTCAAGCAGTTCGACTCGATGGTCGCGATGAGCCCGGCGCACGAGATCGGCGAGAAGAATCCCGGCGCCGACGGCGTACTGCGCCACGATCACGTGTGGCACCGCGATCAGCGGGATGAGCATCGGCTCTCTTCACAACGATGTTGCCAGATAAACTCTTTGTGGGATGTGTCGGATAACCTTCGTTTTTAAATGGTGAGCCCTTTGACGTCGTCGATCAAGACAGGCGCGGAGGTAGGGTCAGTTGTGACTGGTTTGAACGGTGGGCGCCGACCCGCCCTTCAGCTTTCGCCACCATGGGGTGATGATGGGCAGGATGAAAAAGAAGACGGCTACCGCTGTGATCACTCCCGCGATGGGTCGGTTGAAGAAAATCGCCAGCGACCCCTGCGACATGATCAGGCTCTGGCGCAATGCGTTCTCTGCCATGTCGCCCAGCACCAGCGCCAGCACCAGCGGCGCAAGCGGATAATCCAGCTTCTTGAAGACGTAACCGACCACGCCGAAGATCAGCATGTACCAGATATCGAGCATGCTGTTGTGCACCGCGTAAGATCCGATCGCGCAGACCACCACGATGAGCGGCGTTAGAATCGCAAACGGAATGCGCAGTATGGCCGCGAACAAGGGCACGAAGGCCAATACCATGAGCACACCGATGATGTTGCCGGTGTACATGCTCGCGATGAGACCCCAGACAAAATCCGGGTTTTCTTTGAATAGCAGCGGGCCGGGCTGCAAGCCCCAGATGATAAGCCCGCCGAGCATCACCGCGGCCGTGGGAGAGCCTGGAATTCCGAGCGTAATCATCGGCAGCATCGCCGCCACTCCTGCCGCGTGAGCCGCGGTTTCCGGCGCGACCACCCCTTCGAGCTCGCCTTTGCCGAATCGGTCGGCATTTTTCGAGAAGCGCTTGGCGAAAGCATAGCTCATGAACGACGCGGGCGTCGCGCCGCCGGGTTTAAATCCCATCCAGAAACCGATGAAGGAGCTGCGCACAAAAGTGCGCCAATAACGCGGCAAAATTTTCCAGGTGTCGAGCACCACGCGCAGGTTCATGCCGGTCCTCGTGCCTTGAAAGCTCAGCCCTTCCTCGACGCTCAATAGGATCTCGCCGATGCCGAACAGGCCGATGACGGCGATGATAAAATCAAAGCCTCTCATCAGTTCGGTAATGCCGAAGGTCAAGCGCAGCTGGCCGGTGACGATATCGAGTCCGACGGTGGCGAGGATAAAGCCGATAAGAATCGATACCAGCGACTTGAGCGGGTTGCCGCCGCCGAGCCCCACGAAGCTAGAGAAAGTGAGAAATTGAATGGCAAAAATTTCCGGCGGGCCGAACCTGAGAGCGATCTGCGCGAGGAGGGGCGCGAAGAAAGTAATGAACACGATCGAGAAGAACGCGCCGACGAAGGAAGACGTAAACGCGGCGGTCAGGGCCGCACCGCCCTGCCCCTGCCGCGCCATTGGGTAACCGTCGAAAGTCGTGGCGACCGACCACGGCTCGCCCGGGATGTTGAAAAGTATCGAGGTGATGGCTCCGCCGAAAAGCGCTCCCCAGTAAATAGAAGTGAGAAGAATGATTGCGGAGGTGGGCGGCATGGTGAAGGTCACGGGAAGCAGAATGGCGACTCCGTTCGCGCCGCCCAATCCTGGGAGCACGCCGATGATCGTGCCCAGCAGGATGCCGACTACGGCCATGAACAGGTTGAAGGGCGTGATCGCGATGTGAAAGCCGAGTATGAGGTTTTCGATTCCCATCGGTCAGTAACCCAGCCACTGCTCGAGCGGCCCCTTGGGCATGGGCACCAGAAACCATTTCTCAAAAACCAAGAAGGAACCAATCGGTATGCCGAGCGCGATAGCGACGACCGCCACCCACGAGTGACGGCCGACCCATCGCATATAGAAGCCCATGTAAAGCGCGGAAGCGACGTAGAGGCCGACGAAATGCATCAGCGCGACTGCCGCAGTCGCCGGCCAGAGCACCTTGAGGACCGAATTCAGTTGCTCACGGCTGACGAAGCTCTTCCCTCGATGGTCCAGCGCGGCCTGCACGAGAATCACACCGCACACAATGACCATGATCAAGGCCAGCCAGAAGGGGAAAAATCCGCTTCTAGGCCCGTCCGGACTCCATCCGACACCGATCCGAACGGCATCGAAAAGGACGATGCCGCCGAGAAAGATCAACACCGATGCCGTAACGAGTTCTGCGGCGCGCATCTATTTCTTGAGCAGTCCGCCCTTGGCCATCAGGTCACGGTGGAGCTGCTCGTTCTCCTCCACCCATTTGACGTACTCCGCGCCCGTGGCAAAGGCAGGCTTGAGCGCCCCGTCTTCGAGATATTTTTTAAAATCCGGCGTATCGTAAACTTTTTTGAGGAAGGTGACGTACCACTCGACGGCATCCTTCGGCATATCGGGAGGGCCGAAGATGCCGCGCAACATCAGATAATGGATGTCGACGCCCAGAGCCTCCTTGGCGGTGGGAATTCCCTTCCAATCCGCGACCGGAATGCGTGCCGTGTCGAAGACGGCAAGCGGACGCACGCTTCCGTTCTTCCAGTGACTCGCGCACTCGATCGGATTGTTCACCGTCGAGTCCACATGCTTGCCGACGAGATTGACGCAGACCTCGCCGCCGCCTTTGAAAGGGACATAGGTGAATTTCACGCCCAGCGCCTGCTCCAGCTGGATCGTGATAATTTGATCTTCCTGCGCCGAACCCGTGCCGCCCATCTTCATGCGATTGCCGCCGCCCGAGCGCTCCTTCACTGCAGTGATGTATTCCTTGGCGGTCTTGTAGGGTGTCTCGGCGTTCACCCAGAGAATGAACTGGTCGAGTGCCATGCGCGCGACCGGCGTCAGGTCCTTCCAGTTGAAAGGCACGCCGGTGGCGAGCGGCGTGGTAAAGAGGTTGGAAAGAGTAATGATGATCGTGTGGGCGTCGCCTTTTTTGCCTTTCACCTCGAGAAATCCTTCTGCGCCTGCGCCGCCGGATTTATTGACGGCAATAAGGGGTCGCGGCGAGAGCTTGTGCTTATCAGCGATACCGCTGATCAGTCGCGCCATCTGGTCGGCGCCGCCGCCGGTGCCCGCGGGAATGACAAATTCAATGGGTTTCGTCGGCTCCCAAGCGGCGGCGGGCCCGCCGAAAATAGTCGATGCGAAGAACAGCGCTGTCGAAAGCAGCGGAAGAAAGCGTACGACGTGAGTCATGGCACCCTCCTTTGTCCGTTGAGAACCCTCGCGTCCGAGCCGCAAATAAAGGTCGGTCTGAATCGACTTCAGGCGGCGCCCTCATGGAAGCATTGCGCTCGACTCTCTTGGGCATGAGGATATTTCCACCGCTTGGTATGTTCCGCGCCTTATATAACGACTAGAATTCTTGTCAAGGGTTGTCAACGTGCT
>VBKX01000268.1 GCA_005879435.1 Deltaproteobacteria bacterium | reverse complement strand
ACCGTTCGTCGAGGTTGAGCCGCTGGGGGAAAGCGGTGAGACTGACGAACTTACCTTCGATCCGCAAGCGTTCAATGATACCAATCGAATCTCCCTGCGCGTGCTGCCGCACGAGTCAGGTCATGTCCTGCTGATGGCGCGGCTCGACAACCTCGGCAAGGGCGCGGCGGGAGTCGCTATTCAAAATCTCAATCTGATGCTCGGCGTACCGGAAGACACAGGCTTACCGCGCTAGCGCCGTTTCGCCTTTTCAGCCGCGCGCGCATTGGGCACGATTCGTATCGGCGCGGGAACCAATGGAAGCAACCCGCGAATCGCCGTGGCAAGTAAAGCCAACATCTTTTCTCTCCGCGCGCTCCATCGCAGATCGTACGCAACTCGAAGCGTAGCCGCTAGCAGCCCGGCCGTAACAAATCGAAACAGCGGTCCGCCTGGTTTGAAAATCCATGGACGAGGATAGAGGACATCGTGAGCAAGATGTTTTGCCATCGGTCCGACAGTGATTTCATCACTAAGCAACATACTACTCATGTACGCTTCGAATGCTCCGAGCGTAGCGGGAATTATCCCTTCTGTAATCCCGAATAAGGAAGCCAGTTTCTTCGAATCGCTGTAATAAATAATTCTCTCATCCGACGACAATGGCGCGACAAACATGTGATAGGCGACCAACGCCGAATCGATGAGCGTCGCGTGCACCCAGAGCAGCAGTTCCTGATCGAAGGCATCGTACGGCGCGCCGCCTTGGGACGGCTCGCTGCCGGGAACGATGCCACGAACCTGCTTGTGGCGACGCTCCACGCTTTCGAGCGCGGCGCGCGCCTGCGTGCGCTCGTCGAACACGATCGACCACATCGCACTCATAGTGCGGTAAAGCCGGGCGAGCGGATCCTCTTGAAAGCGACTGTGCTCGGCGACACCGGCGGCGATCTTCGGATGCGCCAGTTGCATCAGCAACGCTCGGCCGCCGGCGAGCAGCAGAACCATCTCGCGGTTGACCTGCCAGATCTTACTGCTCGGTTCGAAGAATCTATCAGCGTCGTTTGGTGCGGTGTCCACGATAAGATCAGTCACGCGATCGTGTCGCCCGGCAATGCGATGGCGCGAATTTCATCCGTTGAGCGCTGTACGCCGGGTAAGATCCACCACGCGAACGCGCCCAACGTGAGCGCGCCGACGCCGCAAATCAGATAAAGCAAATCGATGCCGGTTCGATCAATCAACCAACCAGCCGAGACGTTCGACGCAATGCCGGCGATACCGGCGCTCACCATCGAGAGAATCCCCTGTGCGGTGGAGCGCAGCTTTTCGGGCGCCACGACGTCAAGATAAAGCGGGCTGCCCAAATTGAGCCCGACGACGGTCACGCCGTGCAGCGCCTGCACGGCAAACAAAAAAGTTGCGTCGGTGATCATGGCGCATAAAAACCAACGCAGGCCGCCGATCAGTACGCCGACGCCGAGCAGACCGCGGGCGCCGAGGCGCTTCAAGCCGCTTCCCGTTGAAAGCACCAGCGGAATCTCGAACAACAACATGAGAATCCACATGTTGCGAATGGTTCCGATGTCACCGCCGCGCGAGCGCACGAAGAGCGGAAAAAGCCACATCGGCCCGTGCATCAGAAAATGCGCGATAAGAGCGAACAACAAAAATCTCAGAAACGCGCGGTTGTGCGCGAGCTCACGCCAATCGCCGCGCGCCGCGCGCAGCGCCACGGCGCCAGGTTTGGGCAGCAAAAAAGCGATCAGCGCTGCGCCAAACACCAAGCTCGCCGTGATGGGAAACATCAAACCCAGGCCCGGCTGCGCTGAATTAACCGCCGACGCGCTTCCGATCGGCGGCTGAACGGCGGCGAGCATCCACGGGAAAGCGAGGATGAGAATGAAGTAGCCGATTGTACCCCACACGCGCACCCGGCCAAACGCGTGGCGTCCCTCGTCGCGCAGAATCGCCAGACTCACCGAGGTCATGATCGGAAAAATCGCCGTTCCCACCACGGCCAGCGCTGCCGTTGCCAGAACGATCGGCCAAAAACCCTCCACAATCCCGAGTCCCCAATAACCCAACGCGGTGCCCAAGGTGAGAAACGCGAGCATGCGGCTACGCGCGCCGGTGCGGTCAGCCAGATGTCCCCAGAACGGCTGAGTGAGCATGCCGATAAACGGCGAGATCGCCAGGATCAATCCCACTTGCGTGCCGGTCAGTCCGGCATTCTCTCTGAGATAAAGAGCGAAGTAAGGATAGAAGATGCCCAAGGAGCCGAAATAGACGAACCAGAAAAGTGTTAGCGGAATAGAATGCCACATGGCGCGATGATAGCATCAGTTGGGATGAGGTACAGCCGTCCGTAAGTGAAGTTGGAAAATTTCGCACATGAGCTGCGATTCGCCGCGCACCGTCCTGCGTCGCTGGCCGGCGTCGCGCCGCTACCCGCATTTCAATCGCGCGCTGTTAGCCGCATCGCTCAAGGCGAGCGACATCGAGTATCTCTGGCGCGGCGACCTCGGCGGCTTCCGTAAACCCGCGTCTGACTCGCGCAATACTGGATGGCGCGTCGCAGCGTTTCGCGCCTACGCGGATTTCATGTTGACTGACGAGTTCGACCAAATCATGAAAGAAATGGAAACGATCGCGGACGAAAACCGCATCGCGCTGATGTGCGCCGAAGCCGTTCCGTGGCGCTGTCATCGGCAGTTACTCGCGGACGCATTTCTCGTGCGTGGATGGACGGTGCGCCATATTATGGACGACAGTTGCCGCGAGCATTCGCTGCCCACGTTCG
>VBKX01000265.1 GCA_005879435.1 Deltaproteobacteria bacterium | reverse complement strand
TAATTTTGTCATGAGGCGAAATCCCTTCTCGAGTCGCTTTTTTGAAAGGGGAATCGGATCAGAAAAGAATTTGCCCCTCTTTGCAAAGAGGGGTTAGGGGAGATTTTCGACGAAGTCGAGATGCATATTACGGAGGCATTAGATGTTGACCATCGACGCTGACGCGCACGTGATCGAGTGCGAGAAAACTTGGGATTATCTCGAAGGAAGCGATAAGCGCTATCGGCCGGTGGCGATCGCGGTCGACATGCCGACGGGTAAGACGCAGAACTTTTGGATCATCGGTGGGCGCCTGATCGGCGGGCGCGACAACATCGGCCAGGACACGGCCAGAGAGTCGCGCGAGATGGCGAACATCGATTCACGGCTCAAACACATGGACGAGATCGGTACCGGCGTGCAGGTGCTTTATCCGACGCTGTTTCTGCGGCCTGTTACTGATAATCCGCGCATCGAGCTGGCGCTCTGCCGATCTTACAATCGTTGGATGGCGGATATTTGGTCGAAAGCGAAAGAGCGCCTGCGCTGGGCGGTGCAGTTGCCGCTGTTGACAATGGACAAAGCGCTCGATGAACTGCGTTGGTCGCATGGCAACGGCGCCTGCGCGGTATTCATGCGCGGCATCGAAACCAACCATACGTTGCACGATCCCTATTTCTTTTCGCTTTACGAGGAAGCGAGCCGGCTCAACATGCCGATCGGTATTCACTCCGGCATCGGCAACTTCACCGTCAACGACATGCTCGGCGGCGAGCCGTTCCGTGTCGCGAAACTGATCGTCATCGGCGGCTTTCACGCGATGATTCTCAACGGCATCCCGGAGAAATTTCCCAAGCTGCGCATCGGCGCGATTGAAGTCGCGGCGCAGTGGGTGCCGTATTTGGTGCATGATCTGAACTTGCGATTTCCAAAATTGGAAGGTAAGGAAGCGCGGCCTGATGTCCTCAGCGGCAGCAATCAATTATTCGTCGCTTGCCAGACCGACGACGATCTTCCTTATGTGCTCAAGTACGCCGGCGAAAATTGTCTGATGATCGGCTCTGACTACGGCCATGCGGATAACGCCAGCGAACTGTTGGCTCTGGCGAAGCTCAAAGAGAATGGCGAGATCGATCCGAAGGTGATCGACAAGATCCTTTATCATAATCCGGCGAAATTTTATGGGTTGGATGCGGATTGACCGAATCGTGGGCGTGTCTCGTGGTCGTGCTCGGGTTGAAATAATGATTCTCTCTCTCGACGAAGTTGTCGTGATCGTGAAATTGACAGAAGTGTCATTCTGAACGAAGTGAAGAATCTCGACCGATTGATAGGTTGCAAAAGGCGCGATGTTTCGGACGCGAGGCTGATGTGACTAAAGGTGAGGCGAATCGGTCCCAGTGGCTCAAGATGGTGCAATTTTGAATTAGGAGGGAACTCAACGATGCAGAATTATCCGATCACGCGATCACAGGGAAACTTTTCCTGGCCAAACGATGCGCGAATTGCCGTCGTGCTCACTTCGGAATATGAGCCGGTCTATGAGATCAAACCGTTGGCGGGTGGACAACCGAACTATCGCCAGATGGCTGAGATGCGTTATGAGGCTACCAGAGGCATTTGGCGCATTCTTGACGTTCTCAAACGGCATGGAGTTGTGTCTACTTTCTTCGTAAACGGCGCGACCGCCAAGGAATACCCGGAAAGCGTAAAGGCGATTGCCACGCAGGGACACGAAGTAGCGGCGCACTCGTGGAACGCGGCGGATCACTTCACCATGTCGAAGGACGCCGAAGATCAATTGATCGGGCGGGTTATCGAGTCCCTCGAGAAGGCATCGGGCAAACGCCCTTCGGGCTGGCTGACGCCGCGGGCGCAGGTGAGCGAGCACACGATCGATCTGATCTCCAAGCATGGGTTTGCCTGGCATAGCGACTGTTTCGACGACGATCTGCCGTACTTATTGGAAGCCGGCGGACGGTCTCTCGTCGAGGTACCGCGCTCGACCCTGACCGACGACTACGCCATGTTGGGAAATCTCACGGCGCGGCCGTTCGGCAGCCACCGCGACATGCTGACGGTTTGGCTGGACGAGTTCGACGTGCTCTACCGCGAGTCGGAGAAAGAGCCGCGCCTGCTGTCGATCAACTGGCATCAGTGCATGCTCGGCAGACCGGCGCTGTCGAAGGTGTTGGACGATCTCCTGGGTCACATCAAGCAGCACAAAGGCGTGTGGTTTGCGCGCGGCTGCGACGTCGCCGAGTTTTGGCTGAATAAAAACGCCAAGACATCGGCTGTTGCTGCGGCGAGTTAGCGATAGCAACGGGAGACAAGACATGAAGGTGTTGCGATTCTGGACATCGAAGTTTGGAATTTCGCTCGTCGTTTCGGCGTTTGCTGTCGCATCTTTCGGACAACCAACGGCTGCGACAGCTGCCACAATCGAGTCGGCCAAGGCGCCGGTTGCCGCGTCGGGCGAGTTATCGATTTACACCGCTTGGGACGAGCGCGACATCAACGCTCTGATCCAGGGCTTCAACAAAGTTTATCCCAAGATCAAAGTCACCGGGATTCGCAGCGAAGGCGGGCGCGGCGCGCTGCTTGAGCGCTTGTTGACGGAGATCGACGGGGGCAAACCGATGGCAGACGTTTATTCCACCGGTATCCCCGATATGAGCGCGATGCTTCAGCGCGGCGAGCTGCTTTCCTATCATTCATCAAGCGAAGCCAATCTCGATCCGCGTTTCGTCTTCAAAGACGGTCTGCTCCACGCCACAGCGAACCTGGTTTTCATGGCGGCTTACAATCGCAACCTTATCCCGGAGAAGGACGTGCCGCGGGCTTGGGATGAACTGCTCAATCCCAGGTGGAAGGGCAAGATCGCCATCGATCAAGAGCCCAATGACATTGTGGCGGGGTTCCTCATTCTCATGGGCCGGGAGAAAGGTGAAAAATATCTGCGCCAGCTTGCCCAGAACGTGATTATCCGCCGCGGTCGCTCGCTGCTCGTCGAGCTTCTGGTTGCCGGCGAGTTTCCGATTACGATTGACGTCTACACTCACCGCGTGGCCGGTGCCATCAAAGACGGCGCGCCACTTGGAGCCGCGCCGATGCCTGCCTACTTTTCGGCGCCCAACGTCGACGCGATCTTGAAGCGCGCCCCGCATCCCGAGAATGCCAAGCTGTGGATTGATTGGCTACAGTCGCCGGCCGGACAAGAAGTCGTCGCCAAGCGCAACCGGCCGCCCGTCGGCAAGACGGAAGGGACGCCGGACCCGACAGCGGCTCTGATCAAAGGCAGAGAGCAGGTCGTGCTTCTGCCTGCGAAGCTGCCAATGGCCTATGAAGCAATCGCCAAGCTCGCACGGGAGATTTTCCTGGCGTCAAAGTAGCATTCACCACGAAGGCCTAGCGCGGCAGAGCCGCAACCGAAGAAGGAGTAGAAACTCCACCACGAAGGCACAAAGGACACGAAGGTCTTGATAGTCTTAACTCCTAACTTCGTGTCCTTCGTGTGAATCGAAATCATTCGAATTCATGAAGCTGCAGCGTGAAACGGCAATTGAGTTTCCAGCTGCGCGCCGGCTACGGCTGCCGCGCATCCACGACTTTGTGCAGTTCGCGGTCGGGGCGTTCGTCATTGCGTTTTTGATTTACCAAGTCGTGACGCCGCTGCTTTTTCTCTTGTGGGGAAGCCTAAAGACCGCCCGACCCGGGTCGATCGGTTTTTTCAGCCTCGATGTGACATTTTCAAACTATATCCGCGCGGTCACTCAAGGCCAGTTCGCATCCGCGGTGTTCAATTCGTTTGTCTATAGCGCCTCGGCCGCGTTCGGCGCGCTGGGGCTGGCGATTCCGCTCGCATGGATTAGCGAGCGCACGGATGCGCCGGCGCGCTCGGCGATCTATGGACTGTCCATCGTCGGTCTGATTGTTCCGGGAATATTGACCGTGGTGTCGTGGATATTTCTCGCCAGCCCGAACATCGGCCTGCTTAACAAGGCGGCCGGCAGTCTCGGTTTTGACGCTCCGCTGTTCAATATTTTTTCTCTCGGCGGCATGATCTGGGTATCGATCTGGCAGTATCTGCCGATGGCGTTTTTGCTGATGTCCGCGGCGTTTCAGTCCATGGATCCCAATTTAGAGGAAGCATCGGCGATGTCCGGTCATGGCGTCGTACGTACCACGTTGCGCGTGACCGTGCCGCTGGCGCTGCCGTCGATTCTCGCAGTGCTGGTGCTCTTGTTGATCAGCGGACTCTGGTTTGCTTGAATACGAGCTTTGCGCCGAGCGATATCGGACTGGCGTCGGCCTACGCCGTCTTCATGTTGATGACTTCGATCCTGTTTCTCGCTTGCTATTTGCGCATGACGCGGCGCGAGCGCGCATTTGCGACCATCACCGGCAAGGGCTTTCGCCCGCGCCGCATCCGCTTGGGGCACTGGCGACTGGTGGCGACCGTCGTCGCGCTTTTTATTCTAGCCGTCGGTGTCGTGCTGCCGCTGCTAGTGCTTGTCTGGGCGTCGTTTTTGCGATTTTTTCAACCGCCGTCACTGGAAACGCTTCGGCTCGTGAAACTCGTCAACTATGAACGGCTTCTGGCGAGCGATACAACCCGATGGGCCTTTTCGAATAGCCTGATTCTCGGCGTAACGAGCGCGACGACAACGGTTGCTTTTGTTGCGTTGGTCGCCTGGATCGTCGCGCGCACCAAGCTGCCGGGGCGCAAGCTGCTCGATTTCCTCGCCTTCGTTCCCATCGCGGTGCCGGGAATCGTTTTGGGAATCAGTCTGATCTGGTTGTATCTGAGTTTTCCCTTGCCGATCTACGGTACGCTTTGGATTATTTTATTGGCGTATATGATCAAGTACATGCCGATCGTGATGCGGATCATGTCCGCGTCTATTGCCCAGGTGCATCCCGAGATGGAAGAGGCTTCGATGATCTGCTCGTCCTGGTTCATGACGCTGCGCCGCGTGTTGTTTCCTTTGTTGCGTCCGGGGTTGGTGGCCGGCTGGATCTGGGTGATGGCGCATGCTTTTCGCGAACTGAACACGGCCATCCTCTTGGCCAATCAACAGACCCGGCCGGTGGGTGTGGCAATGTACGCGCTTTGGAACGACGGCGCGTTCGGCGCGCTTGCCGCTTTTGGCGTGATCGTTTCGCTAGTGGTATTCATCGCTGCAGTGGCAGCTCATCTGGCGGGACAGCGGTACGGCCTGAAAGTTCGCTAGCGGATCCTGAGTTTCTATTGGGAGTGACAAGATTGCTGCGCGTCACCGGCTTGATTAAACGATTTCAGTCAGAGCAGCGGGCGGATTTGGCCGCCGTGGACGATGTCTCGTTCGAGGTCGAGACCGGCAAGCTGCTCACCTTGCTCGGGCCGAGCGGCTGCGGCAAGACCACGACCTTGCGCTCCATCGCCGGTCTGGAAGAACCCGACGCCGGCGAGATTCAGTTGGGATCGAGCGTCGTCTTCTCGCGTTCGCGCGGCGTTTCCCTGCCGTCCAATCGCCGCCGCGTCGGCATGGTTTTTCAGAGTTACGCAATCTGGCCGCACATGACCGTGTTTCAAAACGTTGCTTATCCTTTGGAAGGCAGCGGGGTTTCGAGAAACGAAGTTCGAAAGCGCGTGGCCAGGGTCTTGGGTCTCGTCGGACTCGAAGCATTGATGGAGCGGCCGGCGCCGTTTCTCTCCGGCGGCCAGCAGCAGCGGGTCGCGCTAGCGCGCGCGCTGGTCGCCGAGCCCGAAGTGCTTCTCCTGGACGAGCCGCTGTCCAATCTGGACGCCAAGCTGCGCGAACAGATGCGCATTGAACTGCGCGCCGTACAGCAACGGGTCGGGCTCACGGCAGTTTACGTGACCCACGATCAAACCGAGGCGCTGGCGATATCGGACGTTATCGGTGTGATGAATGCCGGAAGGTTGGTCGAACACGGCGCGCCGAGCGAAATTTATGATCGGCCCAGGAGCCGGTTCGCAGCGGAATTCATCGGTGCGGCCAACGTAGTTCCTTTGTCCGATCTCCGCGCCGAAGGCGGCAAAGCGCGAGCGCGCACGCCCTGGGGCGAAATCTATTTTTTGTCGAACGGCCTAACAACGCCGCGTTCGATCGTCATTCGGCCGGAGGATTTTCAACTTGTCGCCAACGGCGAAGGAGAGAATATTTGGCCGGCTCGATTGGAGCAGGTGATTTTCCTGGGAGCCGCGTATGAATGCCGGCTGGGATTGTCCGGCACGACGCTGCGCGCGCAGTTTCCGCGCAGCGCAGCGCTCAGCGCGGGGCAGCAAATTTATGTTCAGGTTGATTTCCGACGCTGCATCCCGTTAGAGGAGTAAATCGTTAGCCAGGCAAATTTGCAGGTCGGGAAGTTTGATGCGTTGTCTAACACCGACCCACACCCGGCATTTCCAAAGGGGGAAATACTGGCCGCTGTTGACGTCAGGATTTTCAAACGAACTTTAGACACACGCACACTCGCAAGTGCGAAAGAATTCGGAATGCTTCGACGCGCTCAGCATGAACGGTGAGTCAGAAATTGCGAGAGCTTCTGGCCGATGATCGATGAATTGAGGAGGTCTGCTCATGAGTGAGACGTATGATTTGCTGGTGACCGGCGGCACGGTTCTCAATCCAGCGGCGGGTTTGCGCCAACAATTGGACGTCGGCGTCAAAGACGGACGCGTCGCCGCACTGCAAGCGAAGCTGCCGCGTGCCGAGGCGAAACGCGTTATCGAAGTGCCGGGTTGCTATGTCACGCCCGGTCTGATCGATTTTCACGTCCACAGTTTTTGGGGCGTGAACCCCTATGGTTGCGAACTAGATTCGCTCTGCATGAGCACCGGCGTGACCACGGCGATCGATGCCGGCTCGTCGGGACCGATCAACTTCAAAGGCTTTCAGAAACTCGTTTACGAGCCGTCGAAGACGCGCATGATTGCCTTCGTCGCCCTGGCGCAGCATGGCGTGTTGAACGATCCGGGAGAATTGGAAGACCTGCGTTTTGCCGACCCGAACGCCGCCGCGGCCACCGTCGGTGAGTTTCCAAACGTCGGCGTCGGCATCAAGGTCCGCCTTCACAAAAAAGGCGTGGGCGTAAACGGACGGGAGGCATTGCGTCTGGCGATCCACGCCGGCGAAGCATCGAAGTCGCCGGTGATGGTTCACGTGGGCAATACCGGCATCCCCATGAGCGAGATCGCGGCTACGCTGCGGCCCGGCGATGTGATTACCCATTGTTATACGCCGCAGAAGCCGTCGATCATCGATGAGCAGGGCAGATTGCTTCCTGAAGTTCGCAAGGCCAAAGAGCGCGGCGTGATCTTCGACGTGGGCCATGCCGGGGGCCACTTTGATTTCAATCTCGTGCAGCGCGCCATGGGTGAGGGCATCATCCCCGATGTCATCAGCTCGGACCTGCATGGCCGCCTCAGCCAGCCGGGCTTTGGCGTCGTCGGCGATTTACCGACGGTGCTGACCAAGTTCTTGCCGATGGGTCTGAGCTTCGATGAGATTATCGCCAACTGCACGATCAACGCCGCGCGCGCGGTCGGTTGGCAGGACCGTATTGGCAGTCTGGAAGTCGGACGGGAAGCGGACATCGCCGTGCTGCAGATTCTTGACGATCCGGTAACGCTGAGGGATTCTGTCGGCGCCGAGAAATTGCATAAGCAGCGCATCGCGGCGAAGTGGACGATTCGCGCCGGCGAAGTGTTTCAGGGAAGGGGATAAGGAAAATACGGCTTACGCGCCGTTAACGGAAAGTTCGCAACCGGCGCCGGCCGTGATCGTTGTGCAAGGGCAGACCGGCGTCGACGATTTCGTAAAACTCTCGGACATGGTTGCGACGAACGGATTTGTTGCGGCGGCGCCGGACTTTTATCACCGTGATCCGCCGGACTGCCGAGACGATGGGCCGACAAGGCGTATGCGACTGCGGGATTTAACCGTCATTCAAGACGTTAATGCCACGGTAAGCTTTCTCAAGTCGCACAAGTCTGTCGATCCAAGCAAGATCGGCATCGTCGGCTTTTGCATGGGCGGGCGGGTTGTCTACCTGATGTCGGCGGTGAATCCCGACATCAAAGCCGGCGTGATGTACTACGGCAGTGATCCGTTTTCTCCCTGGGGCGACGGGCCGTCGCCATTCGATCGGTCCAAGGATATCTCCTGTCCAATCATGGGCCACTTCGGTGAAGACGATAAAAACCCTTCGCCGGCGGATATGAAGAAGCTCGACGCTGAGCTGACTCGTCTGAACAAGCCGCACGAATTTTATTCCTATGCAAACGCAGCTCACGCTTTTGCCAATTTCGGCTCGGGCAACTACCGCGAGCACGCAGCGAACGCTTCGTGGCCGAGAACGTTCGGTTTCTTTGCGAAGCAGCTCAAGGGAGGGTAACGGTCAGAAGAGTTCAAACAGTTCAAGCCGTTCAAGTTGTTCGTACCGCGCCGCGCCAGTCATGGTCCGGCGTAAGAACAACTTCGCGTTGACAGCGGTGAACCGAATGTACTAGACCAGCAACCTCACGAAGAGAGGAGGATCCGAGATGAACCGCTCGCTAGATTTTCCGTCTTCTTATCGGGCTTTGAGGGCCGGCCGTAAGCTTGCTTTCTTCATTATAGCCGCCGCGCTTTTCTTGCCTAGTTTGCCCCAGGCGCAGACGCTCAAGAAAGTTCCCTTTCCGTTCTCGCCGATCGGCCTGAATTGTCTTCCCTGGTTTATCGTCAAGGAAGCGCGGCTTTCGGAAAAGTACGGTATCGAGCTCGACCCGATTTTCATCGGCGCTTCATCGGCGCTTTTCCAATCGATGTTGTCGGGAGCCGCGGAAATGTCGGGTTCCGGCGGCCCCGCGATCATCGCCAATATCCTCAGCGGCGGAGACATCATTCACGTTACGGCAATGGTGCCGCGGTTTACCCAGTCCGTGATGGTCAAGCCGGAGATCAAGCGACCCGAAGACATGGCGGGAAAAAAGATCGGCGTCAGCCGTCTCGGCACCGTGACACACTTTGCGTTGCAGACCGCGATCGATGGTTATGGCGTAAAAAATGTCACCATTCTGCAAATGGGCGGACAGCCCGAAGCGTTTGCCGGTTTGGCGCGAGGCTCGGTCGATGGCGCGGTTTTCTCGCCGCCCTATAATTTTCAGTTGAAGAAACAGGGTTACAACGAGCTGGTGTCGCCCAACGACCTCAAGAAGTTTACCGACTTTATCACGAATGGCATCGTTGCGCGCCGCTCTGTCATCGAGAAGGACAAAGACACCGTGATTCGCGTGATCAAAGTAACAGCAGAAGCGATCAAGCTGATCCAAACCGACAAGGATTACACCAAGAAAGTCATCATGAAATGGATGCCCATGAAGGATCCAGATCTGCTCGAACAGGCGTATCTGTTCGCGTCGGAAAACTATGCGAAAGAAGGATTAGTCAACGAAGGAGCTTTGCGCTCGATGGTGAAGCAAATGGTGCAGAGCAATCTTATCGACCCCAAGCTAGCGGGGAGCACGCCGATAACCGCCTATTACGATAATCGCTATGTCGAGGAGGTAAAGCGCTCGGGATTTTTCGATCAGTTGTGGAGATAACCGCTGACGAGTTCAAAACCTTCGAGCCGTTCAAACAGTTCAATTCGTTCGCGCTGACAGAATTACTGCTTGTAAAGTTTGTCGATAAATCCTTCCTTTTCCAATTCCGCAACGATGGAGTCGTCGATAACGTCGTCGACTTTGAGCGCGGCGCCGGGTTTACGTGCCACGGCATCTTTGACCTGGATGTCCATGCCTTCGCGGGTCACGTAGGGGACTCGGTCCATGAGTTTTGCGTTGATTTCATATGCGGCTTCTAGGTAGGCCTCGTTGTTTTGCCGAGTGTATTTCGCGAGAATTTTCTTGCTCTCTTCTTTTTGTGTCTTGAAGAAGCGCACCCCGTCAGTCAATGCCATGACCAAACGTTTCACTATCGGCCGGTTGTTTGCCAAGTAACTTTTGGTCGTCGTCCCGCAGATATAGGGAAAGGGATAATTTTTCTGAAAGTCGGCCGTGCTGGCCAGCACGCGTTGGGCTAGCCCCTTGGTGAGATACAAAACCCCGGGCGGCGCGGCGAAACCGGAGATCTTACCGGCGCGAAAAGCCGCTGAGCGCTCGCCCGAACCTCCGACTTGGATGATCGCGACATCTTTATCGGGCTCCAAGCCGAAGTTCTTGAGAAAAATGCGCGCCGCGACATCGGAGGAACTGCCGATGCGGCTGATGCCGAGACTTTTGCCTTTGAGTTGCTGCGGCGTTTTGATCGAGTCTTGAACAATCAATTCGTACGGCAATGTATTCATGAAGCAGGCGACCGCTACCAATGGGGCACCGCTAACCGCGGCGCTGGCAATGGTGCCGCCGGTGCCGTTGCCGAATTTAAGTTGCCCCGCGACCAGAACCGCCACGTTTGTCGACGACGCCGGAATAAATATCGATTCGACGTCCATGCCGTATTTCTTATACAACCCTTTTTCCTGAGCGATATACCAATTGGCGCTCGGCGCATCGACGGAGCTGTAGGAAACGGTGAGTTTTTCTTGAGCGAAAGAGTCGGAAATAACGATAGAGAACACAAAGCATAAAAAAGGAACCATGATTCGCAAAATCTTCTCACTCGTCATAGCAGCCTCCGTCTCGGGTGGCATATTATTGAAGGCTGGCTCGACGTTCAAGGTGCGCAGCGTTGACGATGGTGTGCCGTGTCGGCTACTCTTTCAGCAGGTCTGGTTCCGATTGCTGGTCTTGACTAGAAGGAGATCGAACATGCTTTCCGCCATCGTCCTGCTCAATACCGAGCGCGATAAAACTAACAAAGTCGCCGAAACTCTAGCCGATACCGAAGGCGTCAGTGAAGTTTACTCCGTCGCGGGACGCTATGATCTCGCCGCGATCGTGCGCGCCAGCGACAACGATCAACTGGCCAAGATCGTCACGGAGCACATTCGGGGTGTTCCGGGCATCACCGGCTCGGAGACGCTGATCGCGTTCCGCGTCTACTCGCGTCACGATCTGGAGCGGATGTTTTCGATCGGGATGGAAAAGGTATAGAAGCAGAACTAGAAAATCCAGAATTCCTCTTGCGGGATCGCCACCCAACACTCGCCGGGCGCGCGCCCTTCTTCGCCCCAAACACGCAGGCGCAATTCGCCGAGCTGAAGCACGTATTCCCAGCGTTCGCCTAAATAGAGAGCGGACTTCAGTTGCATCTTCAGGTGGTTTTCGCCGCCACCGTCGGCTAAGCGCACCCGCTCGACGCGGATAAGTCCCGTACCCGGCGCGCCGGGCTCTTTGTTGCCGCGCAATTTGCCCCACAGACTCCAGCCGTGGTTTTCGAGGCGGGCGCGGTTGGCGGAGATCTCGGCGATCTTGCCATCGAAGCGGTTGTTGCTGCCCATGAACTCAGCGGCAAACTGGCTGGTCGGACGGCCGTAAATTTCTTGAGGCGTGCCGTCTTGTTGAATCTGTCCTCGATCCAATAACAATACGCGATCGGCGATCGCCAATGCTTCGGTTTGGTCATGGGTGACATAGAGCGCGCTATTGCCGATTTGTTTGATGAGCTCGCGCACCCAGGCGCGGGCGTCTTCGCGCAGCTTGGCGTCGAGATTCGACAGCGGTTCGTCGAGCAACAAGACCGGCGGATTGTAAACGATGGCGCGCGCGAGGGCGACCCGTTGCTGCTGCCCGCCGGACAATTGATGCGCGTAGCGGTCCGCTAGATGACCGAGTCCAAGGCGCGCCAACACGTCGCCGACCCTCTGGCGGATCTCTGCGTCGGGCACGCGTCTTAAGCGCAAGCCATAGGCGACGTTTTCAAACACACTGCGATGCGGCCAAATCGCGTAGGATTGAAAAACCAATCCCAGGCCGCACTGCTCCGCGGGAATTTCAAACCCGGTCGCAGCGTCAAACACGACTTTGCCGCGGATTTCGATCTTGCCTTTGTCGGGACGTTCAAGGCCGGCGACCGAGCGCAGTAACGTCGTCTTGCCACTGCCGGAGGCGCCAAGAAGAGCGAGGACTTCGCCTTGTTGTAGCTCGAAGGACACGCCGCACAAAATTTGCGCCGTGCCCAGCTGCTTTTCGATATTCTCCACGATCAGATCAGGCATCGAGTCTCACTCCTAAACGAAGCGCGATAAAAAGTATCAACCCGACCAAAGCAACTTCGATGACGGAGAGCGCCGAGATCAAATCCAAGGCACCGGTGCCCCAGAGAGACACGATCAACGAGCCGATCACTTCGGTGCCGGGGCCGAGCAAATAGACTCCGGTCGAGTACTCGCGCACGAACATCATGAACACGAGCAGCCAACTGCCGATCAGACCGAAGCGAATGAGCGGCAGCGTCACGTCGCGGTAAACCGTGCCTTGGCCCGCGCCGGTAACGCGCGCGGCTTCCTCCAGTTCGGGTTTCACCTGCAACAAGGCGGCGGAGATCAGACGCAATCCATAGGCGAGCCAGACAACCGTATAGGCAATCCACAAGCTGAACAACGTGGTGCGCAAAGGCGCGATCGGTTTGAAAAATAAAAACACCCAGAGAAAAGCCAGGCCGACGATGAGTCCGGGAAGCGCGCGCGGCAACATGACCAGGTAATCGAGAAACGAAACCCAACGGCTCTGCCAGCGGTGCGCGGCTAGGCCGATAATGGCGTAGAACACGACGGACAGCGCGCCGCCAATGCTGCCGATCAATAATGTATTGACGATGCCGCGGACCAAATTAGGATAACCTTTGAGCTCGCGAAAATGATCCAAGGTCAAAACATCAAATAACTTGATTCCTTCGCCCCATTGGCTAACGACCGAGCGCAAGGCAACGCCGATCAGCGGCAACAAGACCGTCACTACCAACCACAGCAAAACGATCGCGACCGCAGGCCAGCGCAACGCGCCGAGCGGCAGAGGGCGGAACGCCTGGCCTTTGCCACCGATCACCGCAAAGCGGCCGGCGGTGCGCAGCATACGGCGCTGCGCGTAGACCAATGGGAAAGTCAGCGCGACGATCGAGAGCGCAACGACAGCCATGAGGTGATAGGAAGGCACGCCGAGCAGATTGGTGAGCTTGTATAAATAGGTCGTGAGCACGAGCAGCCCGGCGGGATCGCCCAGCACGAGGGGCAAACCGAATAATTCAAAGCCCAGCAAAAATATCAAAGCCGCGCTAAAGAGAATCGACGGCAACACCAAGGGCAAGCTAACCGTCGCCGCAATGCGCCACGGGCCGGCGCCGGCAACTCGGGCGGCTTCGAGCCCGGCGATCAAGATCATGCCGTAGAGTGAATAAAGATTCCACGGCACGCGCCCGATCAGCGCCTTAGTCCAGAGCGAGAAGAATCCAACCGGGCCGACTGCAACGACGTAGCCGAAAGCCAATACAACAGGCGAGAGGAAGATCGGCACGAGCAGCCACGGCTCGAGAAATTTCTTTCCCGGCAAATCGGTGCGCACGAGCAGAAACGCCAGCAGACTGCCGAGCGGAACCGAGATCAATGTCATGCCGAGGGAAACCAGCAGAGAGGTGCCGAAGGCGGAGTGAAAACCGGAATCGGTGAGAACGTAGCGATACGCGCCGAGGCTCAAACTCGCCGTCGGACTAAAGAAAGCTTCGCTAAGAAAACTTTGGTAAATGATGAGCCCCAGCGGTCCGAAGACCACCAGGGCTACGCCGATCACCGCGAACGAACGGAGAGTCCGGCTCACAGGCTTATCTTTTCAGTGCTTCCTTCCACTGTTTCATGAATTCCAAGCGCTTGTTTTGTTCGAGACCGGCGAGAATATCCGTGTTCACCTCGATGGGTTTCAATGCCTTGCCCAGATCCTTGGTGAGGCCGGCGGCGGTGATCGGTCCTGGCACGTCGCTGCGAATCGAATAGACCAAGGATTTCTCGGACATCACAGTTTGGCCGCGTTTGGAAAGAACGTAGTCGAGAAATAGTTTGGCGGCATTGGGATTGCGCGCTGTCTTGGAAATAAAAGCGATGCGCGAAAACACCAGCGTGTAATCCTTCGGCAATACCAAGCCGAGAGACGGATCTTTTTTCTGGCGCAGCAGCACATAGGAGCCGATAATATTGTAGGCCAAAGTATGCTCGCCTGAGCCGACCTTCTCCAGCATTGCGCCTGTGCTCGTGTAAACTTTAGCGCCGGTGGCGCCAAGCCCCTTGGCGAGATCCCAGAACTGCGGGAACACTTTCGCGTCTTGAGTCATCATGAGAAAGCCCACACCGCTCTTTTCCGGATCAAAGGTGGCGATTTTTTCCTTGTATACGTCATGCTTCTCTTTCATCAAACGAATCAGATCGGCATGACTCTGCGGCACCGCATCGGCGGGCAGCAGCCGTTTGTTGTAAGCGATGCTTACCGGCTCGAAGGTCGTGCCGTAAGCTTGATTCTGCCACACCGCCCACTTAGGCAAGCCAGAAATTTCCGGTGAGGCATAAGACAAGGCATTGCCCTTGCTCGCGAGCTGCAGCTGCAGGTCCATTGCCGAGCTCCACATGAAATCCGCCGTGCCGGTGCCGGAAGCTGCCTCGGCGGTAAAGCGGTTATATATTTCAGTGGTATTGAGATCATTGTACTCGACTTGAAGAAACGGATAGAGCGCCTTGAAATCCTGCAACAACGGCTCGACGCTGGCCGAGTCCGTCGAAGAATAGATAACGACCTTGCCTTCCTTTTGCGCTGCCGTGACAGTGGCGTTGCTCTCTGCCGCGTAGCTCCGCGAGAGCTGCGCCGCCAGCATACCGGACAACAACATAACGAATAGAAATTTTTTCATTTTGCCTCCTGCCGTGATTTCGACGAGCGGTCGGAAGGGTAGTACAGGCTCCTGTTTATGTCAAATTTATTAAGGTTGCGGCGGTCGCGCCATGTCGGCAATGGAAATCGTCGACGATGACAGAGTGGCCGTTTTGACAGGCGATGGATTCTACTTCTGAAAGCACTCGGAAAAATATTGCGCTGACAAATTTTCGATTTTCCTCCAGCCCTTGTTTCGTCCAAAAGTATAAGCGCCCGGTCGTCGAAAGCTGCTTGAGTAGAAGCAAGCCGATTCCGGCTTTGTGGGTTTCGGGTGCTGCGCTGACTAGAGAGCCGAGAGTCGTTGTAGACCGAAGCGGCAGGCCTTTAAGGAAATTAATAATTCTCGTCGTGACAAAGAGGGTATAGATGTCGTCGCGAGAGAAAATCTCAGTTTCAATCGCCAGGGCGGTCAAGCGAGCGCGGACATAATCGGCTTCATTGAGTTCCAATCCCCGGGCGATCGGTGAATTGGGCGTGCGATAGAACGGCGAGGCGCCGAGCAGCACGGGCAGGCCGGCGTTGAAGGCGAGGGTTTGGATCATGCTGTCGAGGCTTTCGTTGGGCAGGCCGAGGATTTGATAGGAAACGATTTTAAAGCCGAGTTGATAGGCTTTGTTCACGACTTTCACGTAGGCTTCCAGCGTGTGCGGCCGCTTGGTGGTCTCTCGGACGGTTTTGTCTGAGCTGACCAGCGCAAGATTGAGACTCGTGAAACCGGCTTGAAACATGAGTTCGAGTAACTCGTCATCGAGGCTTAGATAGCTGATGCCGTTCATCGCGACGAATTCCATTTCACGATTAGGGAAGCGGATGATCAGTCTGCGACAAAGCTCTTTGAAAGTCTGTTTGTAATAAGTAAGGTTGTCGTCTTCGAAGTCGATCACGCGATAGCCTTGCTGATAGCGTAGCTCGATTTCTTCCAGAACATTCTCCAGCGAACGCCGCCGATAGCTCGTGCCGAAAGTCGTGTGCACCGAGCAAAAGGAACATTTGTGCGGGCAGCTCCGCGAAGTGATCATGAACGTCATCGGCTCGTGGCCGAGTTGATACGCGCGCGGCGAAAAGTCGCTTAGATCCGGCATTGGCAAGTCGTCGATCGAGAAGTTTTCCTGGATCGGATTGAAGACGAAGTCGCCGTTGCGTTTGTATGCGAGATTTGGAACCGCTTCGATGGCCGTGTGATTCCGAAGAGCGCGCAAAAATTCGACGAAAGATTTTTCACCTTCGCCGCGGATCACATAATCGACATGCGGCGACGCGAGCAAGGATTCCGGCACGGCGGAAGCGTGGGAGCCGCCCATCACGACGATCGCTCGTGTGCGGTTCTTTACGCGCCGGGCGACTTCTAGAGCCTCACGAAAGTACGGTGTGAACAAGGAGGATATGCCCACGATGTCGGGGGCGAGCTCGGCGATTTCGCTTTCGATCTGATCGAAGGATTTGCCGAAGCGATAATACTGATGGAAAGTCGAAAACGGCGATTTGTCTGCGACTGAATAATATTCGCTTAAGTAGCGCAGCTCCTTCGGGATCGGCACAGTCTTTCGACCGCAGTCGCTGTGATAGTCTTTGATGCGGATGTCGACGTCGGGCAGATGCTGTTTAACCGCTGCTTTGAGATAAGCAAGACCGATCGGTTGCAGACGCACATCGGTATCGTAAAAATCTTGAACCGGCGGTTGGACGAGCAGCACTTTCAAATTCGAAGAAGGAAATTTGTGACTCGAAAGAGGATCGCTCGCTGCCGTTTGCATAAAACTTGTAAGCCGATTTTCCGGAGAGTATAGTCCCGAACAGTTTGCGATTGGATTCTTTGGAGCAGACATCGTGGAACTAGAGCTTTTCGATTTTCACATCGACGATATTCAGTGGGGCGA
>VBKX01000269.1:1757-2643 GCA_005879435.1 Deltaproteobacteria bacterium | reverse complement strand
AGTGCGGTATTCAACCAGTATCGAAAACAGATTGTCGACCTTGCTTTAAACAACCGATGGCCGGGCATGTATCCCAGGGCAGAATATGTGGAGGAAGGTGGCCTGATGACGTACGGATCGAGTACGACCGACTTGTTTCTCCGCGCCGCCATTTTCGTCGACAAGATCCTCAAGGGCGCCAAACCCGGCGATATCCCGGTGGAGCAGCCAATCAAGTTCGACTTGGTGCTCAACCTCAAAACCGCCAAGCAGATCGGCCTGACGATTCCGCCGAACGTGCTGGCGCGAGCGGATAGGGTCATAAGATGAAAGTTGCCAGCAGTCAGTGGTCAGTAGTCATCCCTATTCTGAACGCTTTGCTCTTTGCACCTTGTTTTCCGATCCAGGCACAGCAAGTAAAAAGGCTGCCTCGCATAGGATATTTAAGTGCCAGCTCCGGCACGGCGATCGCGAGCCGCACTGCAGCATTCCACCAAGGGCTAAGCGAGCTCGGTTACGTGGAAGGAAAAACCATTGTCATCGAGTATCGTTATGGCGACGGAAAATTGGATCGCGTTCCAGCGCTGGCAGCCGAGCTGGCGCGGCTCAATCTCGATACGATTGTCGTCGCCGGCGGCAATGCGACCGTTCGCGGCGTTAAGCAATCGATCGAGTCGGTTCCAATTATCATGGCCAATGTCTCAGATCCCGTCGGCAGCGGATTCGTTGCAAGTTTGGCGCGCCCCGGCGGAAACATTACCGGGCTTTCGGCGCTGACTCCTGAGCTGGCCGGCAAGCGGCTCGATTTGATTCGCGAGACGTTTCCGCAGGCGTCGCGCGTTGCCGCGCTTTTCGATCCGCAGGACGAATCGAAGATTGTCGAAATGAGGGAAGCTCAAAGCGTAGC
>VBKX01000269.1:0-1656 GCA_005879435.1 Deltaproteobacteria bacterium | reverse complement strand
TCCTCGTTTTGCAGAACGCGCTTACTACTACGGGCAGAAAACTGATCGCCGATCTCGCGATCAAGAACCGCTTGCCGACAGTCTGGGCTGACAGCGGGCTGATGGATGCCGGCGGGCTCATGTCTTACGGGCCCAATGTTTCCGATCTATTCCGCCGCGCAGCGACCTACGTGGACAAGATTCTGAAAGGCGCTAAGCCCGCCGAACTTCCGGTGGAACAACCGAAGAAATTCGAGTTCTTTATCAATCTGAAAACCGCCAGGCAAATCGGCCTGACAATTCCACCGAACGTGCTGGTGAGGGCCGATAAAGTCATCAAGTAGCAAAGAGTACAGAGCAGTGAACAAAAAAATACACGGGAGAACATCTCATGAGAAAAGCAATCATTGGTTTTGCGTTTGGCGCTTTGATCTTAGCGTTGTGCTTTCCTGCTGAGGCCCAGCAGGCGGCGAAGACCTGGAAGATCGGCGTGCTGGCTTCGGGCACCGAAGCGCAGAATAAATCCCGCGACGACGCGCTGCGCCAGGGACTGCGCGATTTCGGCTACGAAGAAGGCAAGAACATCGTCATGGACTACAAATACGCCGAAGGGAAACCGGAGCGCTTGGCGCAACTGGCCAAAGAACTAGTCGCGGAAAAGCCGGACGTGATCGTCGTTGGCGGCACCGCCGTCGCAGTGGCCGCGAAAAACGCCACCAACACGATTCCCATCGTCGTGGCGGGTGCCGGCGATCTCGTCGAAGCCGGGCTCATCAAGAGCTTCATGTATCCGGGAGGAAATGTCACCGGCGTGGCGCGCATGTCCGCGGACTTTTTTGGCGACCGGCTAAAACTCATCAAAGAAATCTTGCCGAAAGCATCCCAGGTAACCGCGCTCTCGAACCCTAACAATCCGGGCCACGGCCGCAATCTAAAAGACGCCGAGTTGGGGGCGCGCTCGTCGGGGCTGACCTTTAAATCCGTCGCGGCGAGATCCGCTAACGAATTAGACGGCGCGATCAGCTCCGCCGCCAAGGATGGCGCGAGCGCGCTATTCATCATGACCGACGCGATGTTCAACAGCCAAGTCGCACGCATCGCGAATCTCACGATCAAGCACCGGCTGCCGGCGGTCTACGATCGCACGGACTTTGTCGACGCCGGCGGGCTGCTGAGCTACGGCGTGAACCTACCCGACCTATCGCGACGCGCCGCTGAATACGTCGATCAGATTCTCAAAGGCAAAAAGCCCGGCGACTTGACCTTGGTGCAGCCGACGAGATTCGATCTCGCTATCAACCAGAAGACCGCACAGCAAATCGGCGTGACGATCCCTCCGGAAGTGCTTCAGCGAGCGGTCAAGGTGATCAGATCGAGATAGAGAAAAAGCCATGAAGAAAAAAATCACGGTCCTGACTCTTTGCGGTACGCTCTTTGCCTTTTGCCTACCCGCCGAGGCGCAGCAGCCAACAAAAATACCACGGGTAGGATTTCTAGCTGGCACCAAACCCGCCCCCGTCGCGGCCCGTGTTGCGGCATTCCGGCAGGGGCTGCGCGAGCTGGGGTACGTGGAAGGGAAAAACATTGTCGTTGAGTGGCGATATGCAGAGGAAAAAGCGGATCGCGAGCGTGAGCTTGCGGCGGAGCTGGCGCGTCTGAAGGTGGACGTCATCGTCT
>VBKX01000264.1 GCA_005879435.1 Deltaproteobacteria bacterium | reverse complement strand
GATGCCTTCCTCGTCCATGTCTTTGAGCCGAGCGACGGGATCGACCATGCCGGCTCGATAGCCGCGGGCTTTCTCCGTCATCGGACCCGAGACACCGGGGGCAAGCCCTTGGGACGCAGACCAGAGGCGGCCTTCTAATAAAATGCGTGAATTGCCCTCGTTATCTTTTAATCGCACCGGCGCCTGGGATCGCCACTTCTCCGGCATCCGCGATGATAAATCGACGTTTCCTTCGTAAACATGGCCGTCGGCGTCGATGACGAGCACGTTATCAAAATTGTCCATGACACTATCCTCCGGGTCATTGTTTCTTCTATCAGCGACATCGCATCGATAATCGCTCAAGACCTACCATAGCGAAAGTCTTTGGGGCAACTAGAAATCTGAAGAGGCCCCTTGGCGATACGCAGCAGTCGTGATTTGAAACTGGGCGACCGATTCGATATGCAAACAAGCAGATGCTGCAAATTTTGAAAGACTCCCTGCAAGGCAAATTGCCGAATCGCACGGAAGCGCACCACCTCGCCGCCTTCAATGGCGACGAGCTGCAAGCGTTGATCACCACGGCGGCGCAAGTGCGAGATAATCACAAAGGGCGAGTCGTCACGTTCTCGCCAAAAGTCTTCTTGCCGCTGACTAATCTGTGCCGCGACTTCTGCGGCTACTGCACATTTCGCAAGGCGCCGGATGAGCCCGGCGCGAAGACGATGACGTTGGATGAAGTCCTGCGCGTGGTCCTCCAGGGCAAGCTTCTTGGCTGCACCGAAGTGCTGTTCAGTCTCGGCGATAAGCCCGAAGCGATTTATCCAGAGATGAAAGAATTCTTAGCCGAGCGCGGCCATCAGCGTACGCTCGATTATCTGCGCGAAGCTTGTCGCGCCGTGTTGGAAGAAACCGAGATGCTACCGCATTCTAATCCAGGCGTAATGGGCAAGGGCGATCTGCAAAAGCTCAAAGAAGTGAACGTGAGCATGGGGCTGATGCTCGAAAGCGTCAGCGAACGATTGCTACGGCCGGGCGCCGCGCACGATAACGCGCCGGATAAAAAGCCCGCCGCGCGGCTAAAAACGCTCGAAGAAGCGGGCAAGCTCGCTATCCCATTCACGACGGGAATCCTCATCGGCATCGGTGAAAATTGGCAGGAGCGGATCGATTCACTGCTGGCGATTCGCGACCTGCACGATCACTACGGCCACGTTCAAGAAGTCATCGTACAAAATTTCCGTGCCAAACCGACGATACCGATGCGCACTCATCCTGACGCTAGCCGCGACGATATGGTGAAGACGATTGCTCTCGCCCGTCTCATACTCGGCGGAGAAATGAACATTCAAGCGCCGCCCAATTTGACGCCGGACGGTTACGAGCTCTATTTGGATGCGGGCATCAACGACTGGGGCGGCGTGTCGCCTCTGACCCCCGACTTTATCAACCCTGAAGCGCCCTGGCCTGCGCTACGGTTGTTGCAGGAAAAAAGCGCGCAAGCCGGTTTTGATCTCAGGGCTCGTCTGCCGATCTATCCGGAATTCATTCGCCGCGCTGAGAAGTTTCTCGCGCCATCGTTGATTCCATACGTCGAGCAACTCTGCGGCGCGGACGGCTTGGCGAGAAGCAACGGGCCGCTGACGAAGTTCCCATCATTCTATAACTCCAACACGCCATCGACCCCAGGGCTCTCTGGATGATCGTCGCTCTCACCGGCGGCACCGGCGGCGCTAAACTGATCGAGGGTCTCGCTGCCGAAATCGATCCTGCCGAGCTTACGATCATCTGCAACACAGGCGACGACGAGATTTTCCAAGGCCTGCACGTCTCGCCTGACATCGACACGATCACCTATACATTAGGGGGTTTGATTGACACGGCGAAAGGCTGGGGCATCAAAGACGATACGTTTAACGCTTTACAGCAGCTCCACGGCTTGGGCGCCGATACTTGGTTCAAGCTTGGTGATCGAGACTTGGCGACGCATATCACCCGCACGCGATTCTTGAATGAAGGTTTGACTCTATCGGACGCGACCGACAGAATCCGTCGCGCGCTTGGAGTCAAATCGATCATTTTGCCGATGTCCGACGAGCGGGTCGAAACGCGCGTGGAGACACAGCAGGGACAAATTTCCTTTCAGGAATTCTTTGTCAGAGAACGTTGGTCGCCTGAGGTGACGGCAATTCGATTCGACGGTGTCGAGAGCAGCCATCCTGGGCCCGGTGTGCTTGAGGCGATTCACCACGCCGAGGCAATCATTGTTTGTCCGAGCAATCCGATCACGAGCATCGGGCCGATTGTCGCCGTGCCGGGAATTCGCTCGGCATTTACGGAAACCGCCGCCGCGGTCGTTGGCGTCAGACCACTCATCGGCTCAACCGCGATCTCGGGCCCCGCGCATAAATTAATGAAAGCGAGCGGCTGGAAAGCGTCCGCGCTAGGCGTAGCGCAGTGCTACAGCGATTTCCTCGATACCTTTTTGATCGCGGAAGAAGATAAGGACCTGGTCGAGGCTATTGCCGCGGCGAATATTGAAACTGCTTGCACGAACATCCGCATGACGACTCTCGCCGATAAGAGACGCCTCGCTCGCGAGGTCTTGGCGTTAGTTGAAAAATAGTCTACAAAAACTCTTTCTGGACCGCGTATGAATGTCGCCGCACTGATACCCGTTTGAGCTGCGCCGCTCGCGAACTTTTGGCTGAGGCGATGTTTCGCGATGTTTTGCGTCAAGTGAGATTAGCGCGCGGACTTGCCGGAACATTTGTTGTCACCGGAGACGACACGGTTGGCGCCATTGCCTCGGCGGCCGGCGCTGAAGTGATTCGCGAGAAGGTGGAGAACGGCGAAACCTTGGCGGTCGATTTCGCTAG
>VBKX01000267.1 GCA_005879435.1 Deltaproteobacteria bacterium | reverse complement strand
CAGCAAGTCTTTGCGGCCTGCAAACGGCTTGACGTTGGCCGTCGCTTCGTGAATGTTTGGCACCACATGCACGTTGAGCGCGGGATCGTGCCTCAGGAGAATTTCCCTCTCCACCGAGCTCACCACGAAAGTAGCGTCGCTCTGTGTGGCCAGGGAAAATTCCAACCGCCTGTACTTGTTTGCCGTTCTTTGGACGATGCTGCTTTTTTCGAGATTTGCCCGCCTACTTTCGCGCAAGAAATACAGGTCAACGGTATCGTAAATAAATTTCGCCTGAGGCGCGAGCCTTCGGAGCTGCCTCAGATATTTCTTCGGCGCCGGGCGCGAAACAATGACCAAATCTAAATGCGGTGCGAGCTTCGAGATAAACTTCCACCGCCGGCACGGCCAATAGAGCACCTCGATGCCCATTCGCTGCAGTTCCGTCGTGTAAGGCTCCCGGCGCGCCAAATCGGCGGGCAGGAACGTCACGAGCCAACCCATTTGAGTGAAAAGGCGCAGCAGCTGATACATGCGCTGGGAGCCCGAATCGCGATCATGCGCGGGGACTTGATGGTCGATGACGAGCATCCGTTTTCCCCTGGCTCGCTGCCGCGCGACGAGCACCTCGCAATTGATGTCACTGTGGTTTTCAGCCAGCACCTCGCGCCATTTGTCCCGGAATTTTTCCCGATTGATGGCTTGAAATTTTTTGACTCCCTCTGAAACCGCGGTTCCATTCGATACGCCTTCATGATGGATCACTTCGGCCGCGGGTTGATACATGACCTTGTAGCCCGCTTGCCTCAACGCAAAGGCCAAGTCCGTGTCTTCGTAATAGGCGGGTGCATAGCGCGTATCGAATCCGTCCAACCGTTCCCATAATTCTCGGCGCACCATGATGCACGCGCCGGAGCAGTAATCCACTTCGCGGAGAAAGCAATACTCCGATTTCTCAGGATCGTCGCCCCTGCCGTAATTACATCCGGAGGCATCGTTCCAAATGATGCCGCCAGCTTCTTGCAGTCGCCCGTCCGGATAGACGAGCTTGGCGCCCACCAGGCCAACGTTTGCATCGTTTTCCATCACGTCGGTGAGCGCCGCCAACCAGCCGCGGCGGACCTGGGTGTCATTATTTAGAAATACCAGATATCGTCCGGCGGCATGCCGCGCACCGATGTGGCAAGCATTGAGGAAACCGGCATTCACGCGGTTCCTGACGATCTTCAGATTGTCGATCTGAGACAACATAGCCGCAGTATCGTCGGTCGACGCGTCGTCGACAACAATCGCCTCGTACCTTGCGCCGGCGGTATTTTCCAATACCGATTTGAGACAATTAAACGTATGGAGCTTTTGGTTAAAAACCGGGATGATGATGGACACCGACGGGTTGGTTACTTTAGGCAAAGATAACGGCTGAATTTCCGTCGTCCAAAAAACGTCGTCGAGTCCGCGGCCGGTTTTCGCTTCGGGGCGTAACCACCGAACGACATTTTCCTCGCCGCTGAGCATCCGACCGATCAGTGCGCTCGCTTTTTTCGCGAGTTCCACTGCTCCGTCGTCCGAAAGTATTTCAGAGGTTCTGAGAACTTTTCGATAAAAATGCCAAAAACTGCCCGCTAAAATGTTCGTCCAATTCAGCACAACTTGCTCTTGTTTTTCTAAGCCCTGTCTTGCCGCCCGGCCGCGCGAATTTCGACGCTGTAGCTATTTCTATTCAAAATCCGCGTGGCAAGGCAGTGCCTTTTCGTATTTTCTGGACCTTGTTAAAATCGACATACGGCGATCAGATACATATCTTCGGAATATACGCTGGACGATATTTCGATGTCCTCCACCACGATTGGTGCGTGTGCCGTCGCGGATGGCGCGCCACCATACCTTTGTTCTCCGACGGGCGCGACGGCGCCCTTCGGAGGCTCGCCTCGATACCACTGATGGAGGCTCGAGAAGACGCCGTGCGGTAACAATCGTAGAAGAAAATCCGGGATCATCCCTCGAAGAAAGACCCTAGGGAGAGACTGCACCAACAAGCTGACTTGATTCCCCATCACCGCAACTTGGATTTCCAGTTCTTTGAGGCGTCGATCGGCGTCTTGGTGACGCAAAAATGATCGGTTCCGTCTCTGGCCGTAGATCGTGACCTGACCAAAATACCTGCGCATCAACCGCTCAAATTCTTCTGCCGATAGTTCTCTCAGATGAAACTGATTCGCTTCCCTACGCGCAAGGTTATACGGCTCGCGGCTCGGAGTGGAAATAATCAACGCCCCATCACTCTTTAGTACCCGGATGATTTCCTCGATGAACTGCGCTTGTTCGTGGATGTGCTCGAGAAATTCAAATGCTACCACCACATCGAAACTCTGAGCTTGAAAACCGGTCCGTCGACAGTCCATCCGCGCGAAATCAACGTTGCACCGCGTGGACGCTTGCTTGGCAGCGCTGGACGCATTGCCGTCTATATCGACGCCTACCACTCTTGAGGCAAATTGTGCGATGCATTCGGTCCCATAACCGACACCGCATGCGGCGTCGAGAACCGTCTTGCCAGAGA
>VBKX01000266.1 GCA_005879435.1 Deltaproteobacteria bacterium | reverse complement strand
ATGTTGTGTTCGTCCATGATTTTGAGCCAGGTCTCGACCTGCTGGGCCGGGCTCATGTTGCGCTGGTAGCCGGGATAGCCAAGGGTATCGAAGAGGTCCGTGTCGAAGGGCTGATCGGACGGCCAGAGGCCCGTGTTGCGGCGGTTCCACGGCGGTTCCAAATATTTGCGGATGTCGCTTTGACGTTCCAACACATGTCCATCAGCGTCTATTACCGGCGGCCAGTCAGCCATGTTTTTCTCCCTTCAATTTTCTTTGAGTGCACGGCGCGGATCGTATCACCGCGTCGGGAGGTGTCAACCGTTTTTGCGTGCAGGAAGTATTGGCAGTAGGCATTGGAAAAGAGGGCGCGATAAATCGCGCCCCTGCACGACCACGAAAGCACGATCACGGTTGACCGATGGCGCTCTTATGGCACCACCGCGCCGGGAGATTCTCGGTGCTTTGTTTAATCGCCTGCAGGACCGGCTGGATTGTCGTTTCGAACTCTCGATGCCGCGAAAATTTCCCACACAGACATGAACATCGCGGCGATCACCGGCCCGATCACAAAACCATTGAGGCCGAAAATCGCCATGCCGCCAAGGGTGGAGACGAGCACAACGTAATCTGGCATCTTGGTGTCTTTGCCGACCAGGATCGGACGCAGGACGTTGTCGACCATGCCGATGACGAGCACGCCAAAGGCGATCAAAACGATGCCCTGCCAGGTCGCACCGGTCACCAAAAAATAAATCGCCACGGGGACCCAGACGAGGGCGCTACCGACTGCGGGCAGCAGGGATAAAAAAGCCATCACGACCGCCCATAGCACCGCCGCGTGGACACCCAAAAACCAGAAGATCAGCCCTCCGAGCGCGCCCTGGACAATCGCCATGACGACGTTGCCTTTGACCGTGGCGCGAATGACGGTCGTGAACATGTTGAAGAGCTCGCGCTGTTGATCCACGTGCAAAGGGACGGGCAGTCCTGATACGCCTGGCAAGGTCGTCGCCGTCGCGCAAAAAAAAGAATAGCAAGTATAAGACGATACCCAGATTGACCACGAGGTCGAGCGTGTTTTATCTTGCATCGAACTGAGATTGCTCAGCCCAAAGCGGTTCAGCAGGTCGCTTACCCAGCCCGGCAGGGCGCCGAGCACTTGCTGAAAAAATCGGCCCAGATCGAGCTCGCCCGATTGAAACTTTGCGTAGACGCCGAGCGCTTCCTGAAGTAACAACGCGCCGATCAGCACCAACGGCAGAATCACGATAAGCAGGACGATCATGACGGTCGCGAACGCAGCAAGCGTGCGTCTCTGCGCCATGATCCTCATCAGTCGACGGTAGAGCGGTACAAACAAGATGGCCAAGATCGTTCCCCATAGAACGGCACCGAAGAAGGGCCAGAGGATCCACGCGAAGGCGAGCGATGCGACAACGACCAGGAACAGGAACGTTTTATCTTCGAGACCGGGTAAGTTGATTGAGTTTGGAGATTTCATAGAGTCTTGGAAAAATCTTCAGCTTGCGCGCCACCGCCGATCCCGATTGTCCACAACTTCCACATTGAGATGGTTCAAGCCATTTGCAGGTTGGTCAACATCGGGGTTTGGCATAACAATCTTTACAATCTTTTCCGATCGATGGCGCGTGGTGCATGATTTGATGGCCGCATCATCTATTCGGCCGCGCATAGCGAAGCAGGACGTCGCCGGAGGGGTACTGTTTGGCTTCCAAAAGATCCAGTCTCAAGTTCTTCGACACATTGCTGAGCAGCGGCCGGCCGCTTCCGAGGAGGATCGGGCAGACGACGAACTGATACTCGTCGATCAAACCATGCTGCGTGAGCTGCGACACGATGGTGCCGCTGCCGAAGATGATCATGTCTTTGCCGGGCTGGCTCTTCATGGTCTCGATCTCGCGCGGGTCCAGTTCGTGAAGCACGCGGGAATTCTTCCAGGTCGCATGCTTCAGGCTTTTCGAGAAGACCAATTTTGTCATCTCGTTTAACCAAATCGCAACGGCGCGGTGTTCTTTTGTTCGTTCTCCGTGATGATGCGGGTCTGGTGCTGTGGAAGAGTCGTCACCGGCGTGGCTCCAGAATTTCTCGAAGATCTCGTACGTCCGGCGGCCGAACAGTACCGTGTCGACAAGCGGGATGCCGTCCACGGCCGCCTTGGCCTGCTCGTCATCGGGGACGACCCAATCCAAGTTGCCATCGGCTCCGGCAAAATACCCGTTTGCCGTCATCCAGTTGAACATCACGATCCGTCGCGTAAATCCCA
>VBKX01000263.1 GCA_005879435.1 Deltaproteobacteria bacterium | reverse complement strand
CCGTTTTAGTGTTCGAGGCAACTTGTAATTTGTACGCATCGGAGATCGCCGTGCCTAACTCGGCACACTCATCGATGGATAAGTGCGAGAGCGACACCGGCACGAATTCGAACTGCCGAAGCACCCGCTGCAGAAACGGCAACTGAATTTCAATACTGTGCTCCTCCGCGTGGGCGTCTTTGTCACGCCGTAGAAATTTTGCTCGCGCTTCCAAGAAATCGCTCAATCGATCATCGACGACGGTGTCCCCCAGTGGACTTTGCCAGCGCGGCCAAGGACTGAGCGCTGCCTTGTGACCGCGCCCACGATGATTAACTCCGAGCCATATGATCCGTTGTACTGAAGGATCCAGCCGAGCGTAAAAGTGCGCAGCGCAGGGGCCGGAGTAAATCGGACCGGCGTGCGGCACCATGCCGGCAAGGATCGATGGATTAGTTTCGTGAACTCCGCGGGGTCCCAAGGAGCTCACGTTAAAACAGTTATCGAGTAGTGCGCTAAGTTCTTCAGTTGCGGCGGGATAGAACGATCCGGCTACCGCGGCGGGCCGGAAAGAGGCCATGAGATCCCCGTGTAGTTTGGTTAGGGCGCGACGATTTCTACTTGCAATGTGCCGATGCCTTCGACTTCGCCTTCTACTTTGTCCCCGGGCTTTAAGAATACCGGCGGCACTCGCGCAAAGCCGACACCCGAAGGCGTGCCGGTGCTGATGATGTCGCCGGGTTCGAGCGTCAGTCCGGCAGACAAGCTTTCGATCGTCGTTGGGATGTCAAAAATCATATCGCGGGTGTTGCCATCCTGCATGACCTCGCCGTTGACACGGCAAATGAGGCGAACCTGTTGGGGGTCGGGCAGCGCGCTTTTGTGGACGATCCATGGACCGAGGGGGCAGAACGTATCGAGCGATTTACCCTTGAACCATTGGCCGTGCTGGCGCTGCAGCTCGCGCGCCGTCATGTCGAGACAGACCGTGTATCCGAACACATAATCATAAGCCTTGTCTTTCGGGATGTCTCGGCCTTTCCTGCCGATGATGACCGCAAGCTCGACTTCCCAATCGAGCTTGGTCGTGCACTTATGATTGACGACTTTGCCAAGATGGCCGATGACGGATGTCGCCGGTTTGGTAAAAAAGACCGGCCATTCAGGATACTTGATTTCGAGCGAACGGGCTCTCGCACCTTCGTCGACATGCTCCTTATAATTGATCCCGAGCATGACGCAGTTCTTCTTCGGCACCGGGATTGGCGAAATGATCTTCGCCTGATTGGGCTTCACTAGCGCGCCGACGCTGACGAGTTTCTTTTGCTCTTCGGCGCTCTTCCCGGCCACATATTTTTCCGCTTTGCGGGCGACTTGCAGCGCCTTGGCGCCGGCTTCGATGAACGCCTGCATGCTCGCCATGAAAGGCGAATTGTGCGGCCCCATCAGACCGAGCCGCGGTTGGTTCTTGCGAGAGAATGTGACAAATCGCATGGATTCCTCCGAGTAAGATATTCGACCTCTATACGCCTATGCGCAGCAGTTTACAGGCGTTCGCGCTGGCTACCTGATTCATCTGTTCGCGATTGATCTTTGCCGCGCCCAGCGACCCCACCGGTTCCGGATCCCCCATGTCATATGGGTAGTCGCTGCCCAGTAGCACACGGTCCGCGCCAAAGTTTGTGATCAAGTATTCCAAAGCCATTGAGCTGTGCGTGATCGTGTCGAAATGCAGCAACTTAACATACTCTGAGGGCGGTTGGGAAATTTTCCTGCTCGCCGGATCTTGAATTTGAAAGCCACGGTCAAGCCGGCCCCAGGTGTAAGGCAGGAAACCGCCCGCGTGGGGCAATAAAAACTTAAGCCGGGGGAAACGCTCAAGCACGCCGCCGAATATGAGTTTGGCAAACGCCAATGACGTATCGGTCGGATTACCGATCAAGTTTGCCAGCTGGTATTTGTTCATCCTATCGGCGCCGACGACCTGGTTGGGATGGACGAAGAGTAGGGCGTCCAACGCTTGCGCGGCTTCCCAGAACGGATCGAACGCCGGATCGTCGAAATAGCGGCCGTTGATGTTGGAAGCGATTTCCGCGCCGCGCAGACCGAGCCGGGTGATTGCGCGGTCCAATTCCACGGCAGCCGTGGCGGCGTCCTGAATCGGGACGGAGGCTAAAGCAACAAAGCGTTGGGGATGTTTCGCGACGGTTTCAGCGAAGCGATCGTTGAGCCAGCGGGCAAATTCGAGCGATTCCGTAGCCGGCATCCAATAGAAAAAATATGAACTGGCTGGAGACAAGACCTGCATATCCACACCCTGTCGGTCCATGATGGAGAGGCGCAGATCGAGATCGGAAAATTCGGGTTTAAGCTGGCCGAGAAACGCTCTTCCCTCGCGCGTCAACAGATCGCCGCGCTCGTTCTTTTCCAGCTTGAGACCGTGGCGCGCCCCGATCTCGGCGGCTACTTTCAGGCTGTCAGATGGAACGTAGTGAGCGTGGACGTCAATATTCATTGCCGTTGGTCGGAGTCGCGCTTTTCAGGGACAGCTACCGGAGCGAAGGGGGAATGTCAAGTTAAACTGAAGCCAGTGAATACGAGCTAAAAAGGCTGAATCAAAGATGAGTCAGGGGACGGTACTCGTAGGTCATCGGCTGAAAATGCAATTTGCCTGACGAATTTGCGAGTGATACCTTTGGCGCATGAATCCGAAACGCAAAAGGGAAAACCGAGCCACTATGCGCGAGGGTGATCGTATTCTCATCAACAAGGGTATTTCCAAAAAAGTCATGATCATTGCCCGGACTGAGATTCCCCATTCGACTGAAAGAATTTTCGTTACCAAGTCCGGCGGCAAATACACAATCGGATTGAAAGTGTGGCGGTCGGATTACGCTTGGAGCGAAAAGAATCAGATGTGGGTACCGAAGCATTAGTCATGATGCCAGCGCTGCTGGGCAGCTGGTTAACTATGTGCTAGCCCTAAGCACGCTGAGCCAATTCCAAAAAAACACTGGGTGTCCGCAGTTTTCTACGCGCCGTGAACCGCGACTTAAAAACCATTCTGACTGATTTGAGCGCCGGCCGAGGTCCGCAACTTCTCCTCCTATTCGGCGACGATTTGCAGGTCGAAGAAGCCTGCAAAGCCCTGCTTAATCAACTAGTGCCGGTAGAACATCGGGGATTCAACTTAGAGCGCTTTGACGGTCGCGCGGCAAGTTGGGAACAAATCGAAGCGTCGCTGATGACACCGCCATTTTTCCCCGGAAAAAAACTCTTGTGGGTTGAAGATGCGCCCTATTTTTTCTCCCGGGAGCAAAAGGGAGAGCTCGGTGAAAAAATCCTTGAACTTTGGCACGACGGCAAGCGTGATGCGGCCGCCAAACTGCTGATCGACCTGCTGAGTGTGGAAGGCTGGACGCAGAAGCAATGGGAGCGACTGGAAAGCTCAGCACCCGGAGCGTTCTTGGGTTTGTTTGATGGTTCCGGCACCGAGAGCCAAGACGATGCCCTGGCACTTTTGGCGTATTGCAAAGGCCGTGACTTCGATTTAACCAAACGCAAAAGCTCCGAGGAGCACAGACTCACGGCGGTCTTGGACCAGGGGCTCCCCGAATGGAGCTTTCTATTGCTCACGGCGGTGCAGGTCGATCGGCGCACCCGACTCTACAAGCGCTTCGAAGAGATCGGCGCTGCTCTCTATCTAAGCCCCGAGCGCGACCGTAGCGGCAAGATAAATCCGGATAGCTTGTTAGAATTTGTCAATCAACGAATCCGCCACGCCGGAAAAACCGTCGACCCCTTGGCGCAAAAAATGATTCTGGCTAGAGCTGGCGATGATTTGCGCGCGGTTCAGCAAGAGATCGAGAAACTTCTATTGTTCATCGGCGAGGGATCGACAATTCGCGCCGAGGATGTCGGCGCTGTCATGGGAGACCAAGGCGAAGGTTGGATTTTCGATCTCACCCGCGCGATCGGCGACCGCAATGCCACGATGGCGCTCTCGCAGTTGGCCCGTCTTTTGGCCCAGGGCGAACCTCCGTTAAAAATTTTAGGCACCATGGCAAGTGAAACGCGCCGGTTGCTTGCGGCGCGCCAACTCATGGCGACGGATTTGGCGAGACTTTGGAAACGCGGCATGAGCTATCCGCAGTTTCAGCAAGTCGTATTAAAACAGGGAGTCCCGCTGATTACGCGCAATCCCTATGGCGACTATATGTGCTTCCAGCGCGCCGAACGCTTTTCGCTCGCCAATCTGCGTGCGCATATGGAAGAACTGTTTGCCGCCGACTACCGCTTGAAATCAAGCGGTAACCAACCCCGCTTGGTATTGGAGCGATTGATTCTTGGCCTTTGTCTTGGCCCGCCCGGGGTTGCCGGCCAAACCCGCGAGACTGTTGGAGTATGAGACAGCAGCTTATTTCGGCTTCGCTGTGGGTTTCTTTTATTGCGCTTTTCGTCGGTGCCGCAGTCGCCGACATGGTCGTGCAAGCCTGTTTTAGTCCGCAAGGTAAGTGTGCAGCTCATATTCTGCGCGAAATCGGCTCAGCCAAGAAGGAGCTACTCGTGGCAGTTTACGCTTTTACCAGCGACGATCTGGCGAGTGCGCTCGTCCAAGCTAAAAAGCGCGGCGTCGCCGTCCAAGTGGTCATCGATCGGGAATTCGATCTTGCGAACGAAAAATCCAAGGGTAAATTTTTCGACGCGCAGAAAATTCCTCTGCGCCGTATTTCCGGAATGAAATCGAATGGCGGAGAAAAGGATTCCGGCCTGATGCACCAGAAGTTTGCCGTCATCGACCGCAAGATCATCTTCGCCGGTTCGTACAATTGGACTTACTCTGCGGAAAGCTCGAACGATGAAAACCTCCTGCTCTTTCGCGACGCCGGGCCATTGGCGGAGGAATATCGCAAGGCTTTCTTGCGGCTCTGGGAGCGGAAGTCATGATACGATCAACGCTGACGCTTAGCGGCACCATTCTGTTATCGTTCTTTGCCGGTTTTTTGAGTCACGTGCTGTACCAAAGGTGGAACCCGGCTGCCGATGTGACACCTGGGCAGATCGAGAATCAACAGATCACCTTTGCCGCCGATGGCGAGCCGGCAGTCCACCGAGTAAGTTTTGTTCCGATTACCCCGATGGCCGAGGTCGACCCTGCTGATTTGCCCCTCGTTCTCGCGCGCGACGTGGAAAAAATTCGTGCTCTCACGGGTCGACAGGCGCGCATCAGAGGACGGGTTTTTCGTGTCGGCCATTCAGCTAAAAGCAATACCTATTTCCTGAATTTCGGACCTTCACGCGAAGCTCTGACCGCGGTGATTTTTGCTTCCGTCACGGAGCTTTTCGAGAAGAGCAAACTACCCCCCAAACATTTTGAAAACCGCGACGTGGAACTGACCGGATTCGTCAAAGACGACCCGCAGTACGGTTTAGAAGTGATCCTTGAACATCCCAAACAGATTAAGGTAGCTGATTAAAGCAGCTGAATCCGACAAACGAAGGTAGGCACGTATGACTGAATCGGCCAAAAAATGCATGGTATGCGCCAAACCAACCGTGACTTTGAAAGGTGGTATCTGCGAAGCCTGCCAAGACAAAATACGTCGAGAAGCCATGGGCGAACAGGCGCGCAACAACGAAGGCGCCGATCGCGAACTCACTCGCCAAGGTATAACACCCGTGAAAAAATAGCGGGTCGGTTAATAATCGATAGGTTTCGGGTTCCCCTACCGCCCGAGCCTCGGGTCGCCCTAGCGATTGATATCGGGCGGCAATTCAAAAAGTCTGTTCTTCCCAAAAAAAGCATGATAGAATTCAGTTTTATTAATGTTTTTTGCGAAAAATTTCAGTGACCCGTCGGTTTAAGCGGTTAAGAAACCATCTAACAGCAGGGAGGCCAGCAACACTGCGCTTTCGGGATTCGATTTCGTTTGGTCTGGTTTTGGCTATCGTCGTCATTACCGCATCCGTAAATTCAACTTGGGGTTTTACCCCCGATGAAGATTTAACGGCACGCGCCGCCGTTCTAATGGACGCGGCGACGGGCAAAATTCTCTACCAGAAAGAGCCGGAACTGCGTCTGCCGCCCGCGAGTACAACCAAGGTAGTGACGGCAATCTTGACCCTAGAGAGCGGGCGTAGTTTCAAAGAAACTTTGCCCGTTTCCAAAGAAGCGACCCGGGTTCCGGCGTCAAAGCTCTATTTGCGTCCAGGTCAATCGGTGAGCATCGAAGAGTTGCTTTACGGTATCTTGCTCGCTTCTGCCAACGATGCCAGTATGGTGCTTGCCGAAGGCATCGCGGGCTCGGTCGAACGGTTTGCCGAGCTGATGACGAAAAAGGCCCACGATATCGGCGCGACAAACAGTCACTTTACCAATCCCCATGGCTTGACCGCAGCGGATCACTACTCGAGCGCGAAAGATCTTGCCCTGATTTTTCGCTATGCGATGAAAAATCCGACCTTTCGCGAGATCGTCCAAACCAAATTCAGCTCGGTGAGTACTACAGCGGTGGTGCGAAAAAAAGTCGTGCCGCGGCGGATTTCGGTGCGCAATCATAATCGCTTGTTGTGGAATTTTGACGGCGCGCTCGGCGGTAAGACCGGCTACACCCACGCGGCGCAAAAGTGCTTCGTCGGCGCCGTGCAGCGAAACGGCGTGACTTTGATTGTGTCGATTCTTGGCGCGCGGGATCAATGGGGTGATACCAAACGGCTTCTGGAGTATGGCTTCGATAACTACGAGACTCTAAAGACACCGACGACTCCGGCGGGCAAGGCGGCTTCGAACGAACAACAAGTCGGCGTGCGGGGCGATCGCTTGTCGGCGAATATTGTGCCGCCCCAAGAAAAAGACCAGCCCAAATTGACAGAAGGTTTCATTTTGCAAGTGGCGTCATTCCGCGAAAAGTATCGCGCGGAATCTCTTTCCCGTGAGATAAACGAAAAAGGATTTGACACTTTCGTCGAACAGACGCTAATCAACCGCAACGAAACCGCCTACCGGGTGCGCGTCGGCCCGTATCCGGAATTGCTCATCGCGCAGGAAACGGCGCAAGAAATTCTGAGCAAAAGCGGCCATCGGGTCATGATCTTACCCTTTCAAGCGCCGCGACAGGGCCAGGGCGATCCGAGCTGATTCTCCGCGCTAAAGGTTGCGGTTAAATTTCAAGCACCAACCCATCTTCCGCTACGGTCCCTGCCAGTTCGCGTGACCGGGCGAGCATGTCTTCACCGAGATGGGTGAGGATTATTTTTTTGCACTCCAGGCGCGGTAACTTAGATTGCAAGACGCGATAATTCACGTGCATACCCGGCTGCTCGTCGAAGAAGGAACACTCGCACAGAAACAAATCGACCCCGCGGGCGTGCTCAATGAACAAATCGGTCCATGCCGAGTCGCCGGAAAAAAGTATTTGCTTGCCTTGGTAGGTGACTTTTAAGCCTAGCGATACGTCGTGTGTTTGATGTGGCACCCGAAAGGGGAACACGTCGATGCCGTTGACGTTTTGCAGTATCTCAGGACTGAGAACTCGAAAATGAAGCCAAAGGCTTTCCTCGAGATTTTTTCCACCGCGATACATGATGCTGAAAAGCTGCTGCACGCGTTCTTCCGTGCCCGGCGGTCCAGCGATCGTCAACGGTCGGGCCGGCGGTTTTTGATAGAGAAATTCAATTAGGAAAAATGGGATGCCGCCGAAGTGGTCGCCGTGGAGATGGCTGAGCAAGATCGCGTCCAGACGCTGTGGCGCAATCCCCGCGCGTTTCATGGCGAGCAGCGTGGTCGGGCCGCAGTCCAAAAGAAATAACCTGTCCTGAGTTTCGATCAGATAGCCGCTTTGATTACGGCCGCCGCTGCCGAACGCGTCACCACAACCGAGAATATGTAGTTTCATAGCCAATGCCATGATTCGCTGCGAGGCGTTTCTTTTCGCACCTAGTAGCATTGTGTTGGCGTCCGCGCAACGGAAGTTAGGAGTTTGCTCTAAACTCCCGACATCGCTCGACCGAAGTTGCTTTTTGGAACGCCCGCGACTAGAGTAAAAATTGTGGCTGCCGATAAGCGTCCTTTCTTCTCGTCATACGCAACCAGTCTGTGGATCCGATTTCTTCGCTTTAGTTTGCAATCGCACAAGAAACTGGAAGGTGATTTAGATAAAGTTGGCCTCACGCCGCCGCAGTTTTACGTGTTGGCGACCATCGGCTACGCAGGCGGTCTGCCCTTCGGTGAAATCGGCGCGAAGATGATGGTTACCGTGAGCAATCTCACGGGTATCGTCGACCGTCTCGAAGATAAAAAGCTGGTAGTGCGCAAGCGCGACGAAAATGACCGCCGCGTCGTGCACGTGGTTCTGACCGAAAGGGGCGCCAAGGTCTATAAAAGCACCATTCCGCTATTCGAGACATGCGTCTCAGAAATCTTTGCGATACTCGCCAGTTCAGAGCAAAAAGAGCTCTCCGCGCTTTTGCGCAAACTCAATCACGAAGTGTCAACGAGTTAGCTCGAGCCGTGCTGCAGATCGCTTTTTGAGATCGCCCATGGCCAATTCCCTTTAGCGAGGTAGCAACCGCGCGGTTCGCGGTTGTAACTATGCAGCGCACGCTTGGCACATCAAGCGCGCAGTTTTGCGTTAGGATTGGTTGACAGTTCGGACGGACGAGCTATAAAGGTTAAAGCCTTAACTAATTTTGGCGCAGGCGTTTTTCATGAAAAGCGAGAACAAAAACTTGATCGGCCTCGAGCGGGTCAAGAAATGGCTTTACGCGAAAGATCTGGCACAGCGCAGCAGCGGCTGCGTGCTCTGCGGATCTTGCTACGGTCATGGTCCGGCCAATCCCATGGAAGACACGCCGGGACCAAAGGAAAAGTGTCCGCCCTATGAGTTCTACCGATTTCAACGCCACACGCCCAAGTCGCGCTGGTTGATGTCGCAGCGGGTATTTCACGGTCTCGACCCGATCACACCCGAACTCAAGGAAGTGATTTACGCTTGCACTAATTGCCTGATGTGCCAGGAGCTGTGCGGCGTGCGCGACGACGGATATGGCCCGTGGGACATCACCGTCGCCATGCGCGAGGAAATCACCGAGAAAGAAGGTCCGATCGATGCGCACCGGCCGATTTACCACGGACTGCAGCAGCACGATAACCCCTGGGCGATAGCCGAATCCGAACGGGGTGCTTGGGCCAAAGGGCTCGGGCTAAAGCATCTCACTGATGCCAGCGCCTCGACATTGCTTTTTGCGGGTTGTTCTGCTGATCAAGCGAGCGGCCAGAGTGGTGCCATTGCGCTCGCCAAACTCATGCAGAGGGCCGCTGAAGATTTTGTCATTCTCGGCAAGCAAGAAAAATGTTGCGGGCTATACGCCTTCGATCTTGGTTTTCGTCGCGAATACGAACGATTGAGTAAAATAAATTTAGCAACGATTAACAATGCCGGTATCAAGCGAGTCGTCGTCGCCTGCGGTAGCTGCCAGCGGATTTGGCGCGAGTATGCAAAAACGCCCGGAGTGAAATTCGAAGTGATGCATGGCGTGGAATATGTCGAGCGACTGATCGCTGCTGGCCGGCTCAAATTCATCAAGCCGGTGAACAAGAAAGTCACTTATCATGACTCTTGTCACCTCGGCCGCGGCTGTGGCGTGTACGACGCGCCGCGAAGGATCCTGCGCGCCATCCCTAGGCTGCAACTGGTCGAGATGGAACGCAACCAACGGTGGGCGTGGTGTTGCGGGGGCGGCGGTGGCGTGCCGGAAGCAGATCCGGAATTGGCGCATTGGTGCGCTACGGATCGCTTGCGCGAAGCGGGCGCGAGCGGCGCGGAGTTGGTTTTAACTTCCAGCGCGTTGTGTCAACGATCCTTCGCCGATCTCGAAGAACCCGCGCTGCCGCTACAAGACCTGCTGGAGTTTGTCTGCCAGGCTCTGTAGCCATGCTCAAAGAAGCTCACTTCACGCCGCAGAGAATGCTCTCGATGCTCGGCCTCAAAGCAGATTCTCTCGGCCCGTTTGCGCTGATCCCCGGTCCCAAAGAACGCAGCGAATTACTTTTACGCGTGCTGGAGAATCCGCAGAAGAACTTCACATTCTTAGATTATGTAATGCACACCGGGTCGCTCGATGGTAAACGCGTTACCGTCGGCAACGGCGGGCGCTACGCGCCGGACACGGCGATCACCACCGAAATACTATGCGGCGCCGGCGCTCAGTCATTAATTCGTGTCGGTAGCTGCGGCTCGCTGCAAGAAGACGTCAAGATCGGCGATCTGGTCATCGTCACGGGCGCGCTGCGCGGCGAAGGCACGTCGCGTTACTACGTGGCGGAGAATTTTTCGACCCTCGCGCACTCCGACATTGTCAATGCTTTGAAGCGGGCCGCCGAGAGCTTGGAGGTGCGCTATCATCTCGGTTGGATCTTCACCACAGACGCGCTGTTTCAAGAAACTCCGGAACTGATTCAACAGCTCAGTGAGCAAAACATATCGAGCATCGACATGGTGACTTCCACGTTTCTCACCATCTCCCAGGTGCGCGGTAAGAAGGCCGGCGCGGTGCTTGCGGTATCCGACGAGTGTCTGCACGGCAAGTTTGGCTTTCGCGATCCGCTCTTCTTCGCGGCGGAGCAGAAAACCATTGATGTAGCGCGCAAAGCGCTGCAGTTTCTCTAACTCGGTCGTAAGATATGCCATGAGCGCCGTGCAAAGCCCGTTATTCGAACCGGTTTTATGGGAGGGGGATGGTTTCCGCGTCCTCGACGAGATCTTGATTCCCCAAAGGCTCGAATACATCACAGTCACCGAAGTCTCCCAAGCGCTGGCGGCGGTACGCGATATGAAAACCCGCGCCTATGGTCAGGTGCTCACGTTCCTCTACACCGCCGCGCTGGTGGCGCAGCAGTACAAGGGAAAAGAGGTCGAGCCGCTGCGTCAGCGCATGGCGCAACTCACGCAGCAATTTTGCGATGTGCGGCCGACGTTCGATTTTCGCGGCCTAGGTTGTTTCGTCGATGAATGGTTTAATGAGATTCGCCGCGATGGGAAGGTGGGTGAAACCATCGCGCGCCGGGCGCGCGAGTTCGGCGCGGAGATTACGCGCGGGCGCAGGGCCCGGGCAAAGCGCACCGCGACGCTCTTGCCGAATCCGGCGAGCGTGATGACGCATTGCAACGTCAGTGGCGAACTGGTCGCGGTGGCAAAGTATTGCAAAGAACTCGGCAAGAAATTCAGCGTCATCGCCACGGAAACCCGCCCTTATTTGCAGGGCGCGCGCTTGACGGCGTGGGAGCTGGCCCAAGCCGGTGTGCCGGTTTCGCTCATTCCCGATTGCGCGGTGGCGCAGGTGATGGCCAAGGGCGTAGTCGACGCTGTGATCGTTGGCGCCGATCGCTCGGCGCAAAACGGCGATATCATCAACAAGGTCGGCACCTATCCGCTGGCGCTGATGGCCAAGGAATACGGCGTGCCGTTTTATGCCTTGGTGCAGGATCCTCGTTCATTGGTCACGGGGGACGACGTGCCGATTGAAGAGCGATCGGCAGCGGAATTACTGTTCTTCGAGGGCGAGCCGCTGATCGCCTCCGGTGTTGAGCGGATCGCCGCTCGCTATCCGGCTTTCGATATGACCCCCGCCGCGCTGATCACCCATCTCATCGGCTTCGACGATGTTTACACGCCGGAAACGTTTAGCCACAAATTCCGGGGCGAGGCCGCTGCCGCGAAAATCACTGCCAAGCAAGGCGGCAAATATCTGCTGATCTACGGAGTTCCTCCCAAAAATCAATATAGCTTTTTGATGAGCGCGCTTCGGGCGGAACAATGTGAAAGTTTTCTAGTCCCCGAGATGCGCCCGCAGCTCTGCGGCGCGCAGGTGGTGGCGCGCCAGCTGGTTGAGCGCAACGCGCCGACGACATTGATATCGGATAACATCATGGGCACGCTTTTCGCGCACCGTGAGATCCGTAAGCTATGTCTGTTTTCCCAGAGCGTGACAGAAGCCGGGCCGACAGGGCTTTGCGGTTCCCTGCTTGCCGTTCAGCTGGCGCGCTTGCACGGGGTTCCCATCGAACTCTTTAACGGCGATGCGCCGAACGATTCGAGCCGCGACCGCGACGTTTCGACCTTCATGGGTAAGCAGATCTGTCCCGAGGGTGTTGCGGTTCGAGCCGTCGAGGTGGAAGTGGTGCCATGGGCGCTCTTCAAAAATTAGTCGATGACCAAGCTCGAACGTGAAATAATTCGCTGGGGCAAACTACTCTTTGAGCGGCGGCTCATCAGTGGCTGGGGCGGCAATTTGAGTTGCCGGCTCGGCAAGAACCGTTACCTGATCACGGGTCAGCACGCGCCGTTGAGCTTTCTCACGCCCAAGGATTTGGTCCATGTCAATCAACACGGAAGACCGCTGACGAAGGACCGTAAAGCTTCCAGCGAGACGCCCATGCACATGGCCGTCTACGCCGGCACGGACGCCCAGGCGATTGTTCATGTCCATCCGCCGATGGTTCTGGTATTCTCGCTAACCCACGAAAGCTTCCTCCCGGTGAGCTTTGAAGAGAAATACACCATCGGCAAAGTACCCATTATTTCGCAAGACACGCCGACGGTGACGCAGCCTGAAAAGGTCGTCGACGAGCTGAAATATCACCCGGTCGTGATTATTAAGGGTCACGGCACCGTGGCCATCGGAAAAAATCTCCAAGAAGCATTTTTGTTTACGGATCTGCTCGAGGAAGCGGTTCACTGTCAGTTTACGAAGGAGAGCATCGGCGGAGACCGGCCCGCTCACGCGGCAACGAACTCATCGAAAAACGGTCAAGCACCGACACCGGTTACCCGCGCCCAAAGATACCCGTTGTTTTCGAAAGAACACATGACCGCCTTGGTCGAGAGCGCCAATCGCGACGCTGACTTCCGCAAATACGGTGGCGAGACTGACCTTTCTACCTCGCTGACCTTGCACATGGAGGAGAACAACGCGTCATGGACGGTCAAGTTTGATAACGGTGAGATCACCCATCTCGATCAAAAAAGCGCGGGTGAATTCATCATCAGCGGAAAAGCGGAGTGGTGGAACGCGGTGTTTAGCAATCGTATCGACGCATTTCTTGCGACCCAGCAAGGAAAACTAAAACTAAAACGCGGCGAGCTGGCACAACTGTCGCGCTGGTACAAACCGTTTCAGAGGGCATTTGCGATATGGCAGACGATACCGGTTCAGTAGGCTTTTTCGCGGCCGAAGTTCTAGAAAGAACTGCGGAGCGCCAGCCGCAAAAAACGGCCATCATCGCAAAGGAAGAAGAATTGACCTTTGCCACGCTCAATCAGAGAGTGCACGCCCTCGCCGGACACTTGCAGGCAGAAGGAATTCACCACGGCGATCGGGTCGGCGTGCTTTTGCCGAACTCGGCGGCAATTCCATTGAGTTATTATGCGACTCAGAAAATCGGCGCCGTGACGGTTATTCTCGACGCGCGGTTAAAGGGTAAAGAGCTCCAGGGAGTTTTGCAGGATGCCGATCTTAAATTGCTGGTCGTGCACCAGCAACTTTTTTCCGAAGTAGAAGAAGCGTTCAAATCGATGGCACCGGTTCCCTTGTGGATAGTCAGCGGCGAAGGCGCGCGCAGCTTTGAGCAACGTTACGCCCCATCGACCACCGCCGCGGTGGCGCCCCGGCTAAACCCCGCTGACGACGCCTTGATTCTCTACACCTCGGGAACCACCGGAGAGCCCAAGGGCGTGGTGCTGAGTTTTCGCAACTTGGCTCAGTATCCTAAAGTCATGGGAGAAATGAAGATCACCGATTCATCGACAATCCGCGGCTGCATACTGCCGATGTCGCATATCGTCGGACCGATTGTTTGTAACGAATTGGCTGAAAGGGGTTATACGCTGGTGATCTTCGACCAGATCAATCCGATCACGCTCTTGGAAGGAATTCAAAAATACCGGGTCAATGTTTTCGAGAGCGTGCCGATCGTTTTTCAGCTGTTGTTAGGCGTAAAGAACCTGGCGAGCTACGATACCAGCAGCATGAAAATCGCCGCGATGATGGGCACAAGCATTCCGCTACCGCTCTTACGCGCGTTTCAAGCCGCGCAGCCGCATATCAAAGTCATTCAAGGTTACGGCTTGACCGAGACCTCGCCTATGATCACCCTGGTTGAGCCCGCCAAAGCTGAAGCCGCGATGGGCAGCATCGGCTGCGCCGTGCCGGGCGTCAAGGTGAAGATCGTCGATGAGGGTGGTAAAGAGCTGGGCATTGACGAACCTGGCGAAATCATCACCCGTGGCCCGCACGTGATGAAAGGCTACTTTCGCCGGCCCGACGCGACGGCGCAACGGATTCGCGATAGTTGGCTTTATACCGGTGACGTCGGCAAGCGGGACGCCGACGGGTATTACTACCATCTCGGCAGGCGCGACGACATGATCATCACCGGCGGACTTAACGTCTATCCTGCCGAAGTTGAAAACCGGATCTACACCTATCCCGGCGTGCAAGAGACGATCGTCTTCGCGATTCCAGATGCTAAACGCGGCCAGGTGATCGGCGCCGCCATCGTGGCGCGGGCCGGTGCGAGCATCAGCGAAAAAGAACTGTTGACATTTTTACGCGCCAATCTGGCGAACTTCAAAGTCCCGGACAAGATCGTCGTGCGCGAATCACTACCGCGCACCTCCTCTGGCAAGATCGTCCGTGATGCACAAACTTTGCTGGCAAGTTAGAGGATTTCTTCCATGGCAGACGAGATCGCGACCGTGATCGCCACGATCAAGAACGCCGCTGGCGTCATCCTCGCCGTCACTGAGAATCGCAACTGGATCGAAGTTTTCTTCGAAGGTGACTTGATGCACACCCAAACCGTCAATCTGCCATCCGGAACGATCTACAATATTTACATCGAGGAAATTCCGCATAAAACGACAGTCTATGAGTATCCCCGCACCATGATCTTTTTCACCGGCCCATGCGATTTGGAGATCACCCGAGAGGGCGATAGGGTGATTGTTATGGGCAGTGCGCCACGCCAAGATTTCGTCTAATTTCCTAAAATTTTCCACGAATCCGCGGTCGCGGATAAATATCTGACGGCTTCCTGCCGATAGGAATAGTATGAGGATCGAGCCGCCACGGGCCAGCGGACCGGCCGTTCAGGAAACGCCGAAATCTGCCATCGTCTTTGGCAAGCGGTTGCCCGATAGTGTCTCCACCGTGGGTGCTGCCCACATAGTGCTGCCGTCGCTGGAATTGGGACAGGAAGTCGAGGCCTTGGTCGTTGACGAGTTGGCCGACGGACGCTTGGTTCTCGACATCGGCGGCGCGCTGGTGGAGGGCAATGACCCCGGTTCACTGGGGATTGGGCAGAGACTCAGACTGCGCGTCGATCTCCTTGAGCCGCAGATTTTGCTGCATATCGTCGACCAAGAGCTCCCGCTAGAAGCCGAAGTAGCCAGACTGTTGCGCCAGCGCTTGCCGGTGGCGGATCAAGATTCGCTAGGTGGCCTGCAAGCCACATTGGACCTTCGCAGTCTGGTCGATGAGGGCGGGTCGGCATCGCTGTGGACGGAAAAACTGAAGACGTTTTTAAGAAAGCTCTTCAACGCCCAAGAGACGATGACGTCCGAGCGATTGATGCAGATCGTGCAAGACGGCGGCCTGCATTACGAGATGAAACTGTTACGCGCCGTCGCGGCGCACGACCCAAATCTCGCGAATATTGCCGACGAGGACTTGAAAGGTCTGCTGTTAGGCGTTCTCAAAGAATTGGATCTCAAAGCAGCTCCCGGTGAATCGCGTCAGGCCGTGGCCGATCAACTCTATCATTTGGAAGGACGGCAAGCCGCAAACCTGCTCGCTCAACTCGAGGGGCATGCTTTTCAGCTCCAGGTGCCGATCTTCACCGGCGCCGGTTTCACTGATGTTGCGGTCTCGATCGAAGGCGGCGGCGGAGGTAAAGGTGAGGGGAATAAAAAAAAGAGTGGAGAAATACAACATTCTTTTTGCGCTTGAATTAGCAGGATTCGGGCGCATACGAGTGGACGCCCGTTTGAGAACGGGCTCTGTAACCGCTGTTTTCTACGTGGACGCGGAAGAGTCTTTGAAACGGATTGACATGGAGCTGCCGCGGCTACGGGAGTCGTTGCGGGCCGTGGGCTTTCGTGAAGTGCTCCTCGC
>VBKX01000262.1 GCA_005879435.1 Deltaproteobacteria bacterium | reverse complement strand
GTTGTTCGTTTGTCGCCGCGCAGGCTCGCCATCCAATAGAACAGCGGCCCAGTAACGACATGCGCCGCTTTGCCGGATCCGGTGTTGTAATTTTCTCCGTAGGCGACATCCGCGAGGATACTCGAGGTGCCGAGCATTCCGGCAAAAGCATTGCCAAACTCGGATGCGTCCGGACCGGCGGCATCGATCGTTCCGGTGCCGAAGGTCTTTTGATAACTCTCAAAAAAAATCCCCCGAGGTACCGGCTTGAATGTGCCCACCAAGGTCTCGCCCGCCGATCCGACGACTTGAATCAAACCGCTGTCTTCGCGGGCCAGCCGCCATCTTCCATCTAACCTTTCGCCGTCAAGGGAATGCATGGTTATGCGATTGACGCAGGAGCTCACAATCATCAGCGATAACATTGAAGCGATTCGAAGATAAGTACAACGCGTCATCGTTGTCTGGCTAACAGGATGCTGTTAAATTTGTCGCGCGCAGGAGCCGAAGCCTAAAAACCGAACTTCACGCCAAGCCTGACAACACGTCAGACGGGTTCCAGAAAATTTGCACAAGAATACGCACAAGAAGCACGTCCGCTCCGGATGTTGCCTGGTTTGGCATCAGCGGCGGCGCGCGCGGCGGAAGCGCGAGCGAACCGTGAGCTCGCGCAATTTCTCGATGCTGAGGACTTCACGGACGCGCTCGCCATCACCCATCACATAGTCGACGCAAATCGCGTCCCCGGTCCAAGAAATGGTAAAAGCGTGGGGCTCCATTCGGTCCAGGTGTTTGCCCAGGGTACGCAATAATTGTGAGACGCGCGATGTTCCCGTGGTCTGTGCAGATAAGCGCTTTCGCCGTCTTTTTCGGCCTTGCGCGTCGAGCCATGAAACGTAGTTCACATCGTATTTGAGCGAACCATCGGGTTGGAGTGCTCGAACGTGTCTTCGAGTAGAGCTCGGGATCTCCCAAACCTTTTCAGATAAACTTTGTTTGACGTTTAAGCTTGAAATATCCGGAAGTGAATCACTACTCACGATGTAGCTTCGCCCGTTTTTCTCCATGACGAATGCGACAACGCCAAGTGCTTCGAGAGACTGCCCGATCGCCCTTAATGATTTCGCGTGCGGCATTTTTAGTGTTTTGGTCGCGCGCCCGTTTGCCACCTCGCCGCCCCGCCTTAATCGATGGTGGGCGGCAATCGTTTGTAGATCGTCAATATTTTAATCCGGCGCGCGATTTCACACAACCGGCTCCGGGGTAACAAAGCGCACAGGAAAAATCCCCTAAGCTCTGAGAGAAATGGCACGTTCAGTAAATTGCTTCGCCATTAACTTGGCATCGCCTTGCGCATTGATGAAATCAAGCCGTACCCATCGCGGGGCAGTCGCCGAAAGGTTTGTAATGCCGCGAAGATCCGCATTGACGATGGCGATCAGGCGAGACGGTGTGAGAGAAGGCCCGCCGCGGATTTACTCTACTGACTTTTGTTTCCATCTTCGATGCATCCACACCCATTGTTCGGGCGCCGCGCGAATGATCGATTCCAAACGGCCGGTCAGGATCGCGGTGAGCGCCAGGACATCGCCTTCCATGTTGCCGGTCCGCACGTAGTGGATTCGCTCGATGGTGATTTTGTGACGCTTCGCGCGACGATGGTGCCAGCAAAATAATATCGGCGCTCCCGTCCGCAGCGCCAAGGCCGCAGGAATGGTCGGTGTAAAAGCAGGCCGTCCGAAAAACGGCACATAATCGCCGGCTGTCTTGGTATCCTGATCGATTAAAAATGCCATCAACCGATTGCGGCGCAGAACACGTAGAATCGCCTTACCGGTATTGTCCCCGCGCCACACGATTTCCAGCCCGCGTTGTGACCGCCACTTGTGCAACCACGCGGTTATCCGGGGGTCGTAGAATGGCTTGGCGATGGTGGCGATCGGATAGCCCGCCGACGCGATCGCTTGTCCGAGAATCTCCCAGTTTCCGATATGCCCGGAGATCATCACGCCTCCCCTCCCCTCGGCGAGAACTTCGTCGAGCACGCGGCGCGCATCGGCGGCCAATTGCGGAACTGCACGATGTAAACGAGATAGCTCCCAAATCGATTCGGCGAAGTGAACGAACATTCTGCGAATAGTTTTGGGCCCGTCAAGGTGTGGCATCGTCGCGTGAATCTGTGCCTCAGCGCGCCGGGTATCGCCGCGAAAAATGTAAGGCGCCACACAGCCGACGAGGCGCAGAACACCACGGATCGGCAAGCGCTCGGCGGCTGACCACCCGCTTCGCATTAAGTAGTAGAGTAACGAGTTCTTTAGGCGTTGCCGCCACTGCCGACGTGATGGCGGCATTACCTCTATCCGAGAATCTTTCATGAAATTCCTATAACAGTGGACATCCCGGAATGCGGTGGCCGACCCGCTCACCGCGGGATTCGTCCGCGTGAAGCCGTCGCACCATTCCGCATGTCAGAGGAGTCTGCAACGCCGAGTCCAGCAGTAATATAGCATACCTGTCCCTGAGTTTCACTTTCAGTGGCCGAGGCAGAATGTCGCTCTTTAGTAAAATTTAGAAGAAAATGAGACCGGATTGCGCAAGGCACGGCGGCTGGCGACTCACGGCTGATCACGGCGCGAAGTTTTTGAGCCGCTACAGGGCCTCATATTCGGCCGATCCGAACTAATTTGGGGTTTGCCGTGGGGACATTTTTGCACTAAGAGAGCCGTACCTATGGCTTCACGGGATCAGTTTTCAAAAACTTTACGGGTCGTCGGTCAGGTGCTCGAGGAGCGACGTATCGATTTGTTTGACTTAAAGTGTTTTGGCGATGAATTCCATCTTCAGTGTGGGGACCCGATGCCGCCGCATTTGAACCTCGTCGAAGTCCGTTATTCTGCAGCCGAAATCGACGCTCTCGACC
>VBKX01000261.1 GCA_005879435.1 Deltaproteobacteria bacterium | reverse complement strand
GACAATTCCGGGAGTTTCAAGTTAACGGATGTTCCGGCGGGCAGCTACACAGTCGAGGTCTGGCACGAAAAGCTCGGCAAGAGCACGCAGAAGGTCACCGTGAAGGGGAAGGAAGAAGCTAAAGTCAGCTTCGAACTCGCCGGCAAGTAAACGCAGAATTCTCCGATTCGAGCGCGGCGCTCACAGATTGAGTGCCGCGCTGTTTTTTTCGCTCGCCTTCAGGCTCGTCTCCGATCTTTTGGCCGGGTTCCTGGGATCGCACCGGTATCCAATTGCGGAGCTCGGATCGCCGCTTTAGAGATTCTCCGCGCGATTCTTAAAAAAATTCCACGCCCGTTCTAAGTCCACTGGCGGCAAAGCCTCTACTTGACGCCGTTCTGCTTCATCCAGAGTTAATGGTATCGGCGTACCGATCTGCAGGGCGCCATGAAGGATCTCTGCGGCTTCTTCCAGATAGATCGCCATCATCACCGCTTCAGGGATAGTTCTGCCGACTGTCACTTGCCCGTTACCGGTTTGTTCCCCAACGCTTGAGCTACTTCGTCGCCCAATTTAGCAGTCAAGATCAGATCGGGGGTGAAAAATACCGGCACACCGCCGGCGAAAAAGCTTCCATGATTATGCACCGGTTCGAGTTTGCGGTCGGTGACCGAGAACATATTGGCCAGGCGGGCGTGTATCCGCGCGATTGCATTGACTCTTGGCTTGGCCTTCATGATCGCCGCGTGCAGCCAGGTTTCGGAGGGCGCTGGGCGGCTGCCTTCGATGACTTCAGCGTTCAAATTCACGGTCAGAAGGTCGGGTTCTTCGACGAGGGAAAGGCTAAGTCTTGGCGTCATAAGAAATAGCTCCGAATCCGCCAGTCGCGCGCTGACGTGGCCAAATCCCTCGACCAGTTTTTGCTGGGAGAGAATTCGGCAGGCGCAGATGACGTCTTGTTTCAATTGGCTGTTTGTGGCCATAGGGCTCCTTTAAAATTGCGGAATTTTGCGTTATATTACGTTCTTCTGTTTTTAAGGGAAAGCGAGTCGTCATGAAGATCAAAGTCGAATCTCAATCCGACTCCAAGGGACAAGAGAGTCCTACCCGCTTTACGCTCGGAACCCGCACCATTCAGGTTGATGCGTGTGTGGATCGCTGGCACGGCGAGCAGGCCTGCTATTTTCGCGTGCTCGGGAGCGACGAAAATTCCTACATATTGAAGGGTCCTTTGGAAGACGGCTCGTGGGAGTTGGTCTCGTTTACGCACAAAGATTCCCGGGGCACTGAGTTAGAATACGAAGGTAAAAGGGAGCTTCAGTAAAACACTTCCCCACCTTTCCTTGTAGCTCTTTTTCCGTTTCGAATCCTCTCAACGGCGAGAGCAACTTTAGATTTTTGGCGTTGAGGTAACGCATATGCCGCAGCAACATTTAGTCGCCGTCGTTGGCGCGGGGCCAGCCGGAATCTATGGGACGCGCAAGCTCGCCGAAGCCGGTCACTTATGTCGAAAAAGAGAAAATGAAAACGGGACTGCGTAAGCAGTTTAAAAAAATTCTCGCCGATCCCAAAGTCTTTTATCTCGGTCACGTGACAATCGGACAAAACCAAGCTTTGACGTTGAACGATCTCAAAGCCATGGGCTTCGGTGCCATCGTCGTAACTGCGGGCGCGCAGGGCACCAAGAAGCTCGGCATCGAAGGAGAAGACACCGTCGGTGTTTATCACGCGAAGGATGTCGTCTATCACTACAATTCCTTGCCGCCGTTCAGCCAAAGGACTTTCGAGATCGGCAGGCGGGTTGCGATCATCAGCATGGGTTATGTCATGGTCGATATCGCCAATTGGCTGCTCAATCTTAAAAAGATCGATCAGGTGGTGGTCGTGGCGCGCCGGGGACCTATCGAAAAAGCCTACGACGATAACGAGTTCGAATATATCGAACAGTACCTCGACAACGCCGACATGAAACAGGAAATCGAGCGCATCGCGCCGCACCTCGCCGCCGTCGGGCAAAACGTCGACGAGATCCTGAAAAAGTTCGTCAAAGAAGGCGATCCGGCCGAAGGCCGCAGGTTAACGTTTCGCTACCTCTGCTCGCCGACGAAGGTCATTGCCAACGAGCAGGGACGCGTCGCGGCACTCGAAGCCGAGGACAACGAAATGATTCTCCAGGACGGTAGGACGGTGGCCAAAGGCACGGGCAAGACCCGCCGGGTAGAAGTGGATTGCGTCATTTACGCAATCGGCGATCAGGTTGATGCTTCGCTTGGTTTGCCGTTCTCACGGGGCGCGTTCGTGACCAACCCGGAAAAACTACCCGGAGATCCTAGTCCGGCGGCTTACCAACCGTACGATCCGGAGACGAAGACGGTGCTCGACGGTATTTTTGTTGCCGGTTGGTCGCGCAACGCCAGCGTTGGTCTGGTCGGTGTCGCCAAACAAGACGCCGAGCGGGGCATGAAAGTCATCAACGCGTATCTTGCCAACAAAGCCGGTCTTTCGAGCGGTGAAATGGAGGAGAAAATCGAGGCACTGATCGAGACGCTGCATAAAAAGGGCGCTTCGGTTGTGACCAAAGAAGATATCGAGCTGCTTGAAGGCGCCGAGCAGGAGCAAGCGCGCGCGCGAAAAACCTGGGACTTCAAATATATCAGCGATGACAAGATGCTCGAAGTCATCGCGGCGCGAAAGGCGGCGCGATAGAGCGAGCGACTTTAAGATTCGCCTGAATGCGAAGAGAAGCCGGAAGCGGGAAGGATGCCACTTCCGTTGAAGTGGCGTTCGAATTAACCCTGAAGGTCCTTGAGATCAACGATGCGACCGACCAAAGCTTTTGCCGGAACCTTAGATTTGATTTCTCAATTTGGTATTGCACCGTACTAATTTTCCGACTACGTCATGATCCGGCCGCCATTCACGTGGATCGTCTGTCCGGTCATGTGTTTGGCTGCGTCGCTGGCAAGGAAATAGACGGCTTCGGCGACGTCTTCCGGTTCGCCGGCGTGGCCGACCGGGATTCTCTTAGCGGCGGCTTCCCATTCAGCGTCGGTGTAGCTCGCTCGGACCCGCGGCGTGGCAATGCGTCCCGGCGCGACGGCATTTACGCGTATGCCCAGTGTCGCCAGTTCAAGCGCCAGTGATCGAGTTAACCCGAGAATGCCGGCCTTGGCGGCCGCGTAAGCCGAACGATCAGCGTCGCCGCTAAAGCCGATATCTGAAGATATATTAACGATGGCGCCGTTTTTTTGACTCTTCATGAGCCGGATAACCGCGCGGCAGCATAAAAAGGTCGAAGTGAGATTGGCGTCGATGACCGCGCGCCAGTGCGCGAGGGGGAAGTCTTCCAAGCGGTGGCGGTGTACGCTGCCACCAGCGACGTTCACCAGGGTATCAATGCGTCCGCGCGCCGAGATGATCTTCTCGAACGTGACCGCGACGGCACCTTCTTGAGTCAGATCGGCCTGGAGAAAAGAGCTCTCGATACCGCCTTTGCGAAACTCATTGGCGATGTGCTGCCCAGCTTCATCATCCAGATCAACTAGGACTAAAGCGTAGTCGTCCCTGCAGAAACGATGGGCCACGGCTTGACCGATTCCTCCAGCTCCTCCCGTTATGACGGCGACTTTGCGCATGCGCGTCTCCTTCCCGATTGCTTACGAGTTTTACTACCGTGAACGCCGACCGGGCGTCAATCCGTCGACCACGGTCTGGAGATGGGCCGGACGTTTTCGAGACGAGCTGCAATTTCGGATGCAAGCCGCCGGGCAGTTTCTGCGGCGCCTCTTGCCAAGCTACTAGCGCTTCAATAGAATCCGAAACGTTTTCTTCGCTCTGTTACATACTTTTTTCAAGGAGGGCGCATCATGGCAGACAAGGCTATCGAGGTTTTGCTCGACGAAAAAAGAAACTTTCCGCCGCCGAAAGAATTCAAAAAGTCGGCTAACATAAAAAGCGCGAGCATTTTCAACACCGCGCGCAAAAACCCGCAGGCGTTCTGGGCCAAAGCGGCCAAAGAGCTTCACTGGTTCAAGCCCTGGAGAAAAGTATTGGAATGGAACACGCCGTGGGCAAAGTGGTTCATCGGCGGCAAGCTCAACGCTTCCTACAATTGTCTCGATCGCCACGTGCAAGGTGGGCGCAAGAACAAAGCGGCGATCATCTGGGAAGGCGAGCCCGGCGACGAGCGCGTCTTGACCTATCGCGACGTTTGGCGCGAGGTGAACAAGTTTGCCAACGTGCTCAAAAATCTCGGCGTCAAGAAAGGCGACCGGGTCTGTCTTTATATGGGCATGATTCCGGAGCTCGTCATCGCCATGCACGCCTGCAACCGCATCGGTGCGCCGCACAGTGTCGTCTTTGGCGGCTTCAGCGCCGAGTCGCTGCGGGACCGGATTAACGACGCGCAAGCCAAAGTCCTCGTCACCGCCGACGGCGGTTATCGACGCGGCGCCGTCGTTCCTTTGAAAAAAAACTGCGACGAAGCGCTGACCGACACGCCGTCCATCGAGCATGTGGTGGTGGTCAAGCGCGTCGGCACGGAGTCCGGCGCGCATATGAAAGACGGCCGTGATCACTGGTGGGATGAGTTGATGGCAAATGCGCCGCTTTGGTGCGAACCGGAGAAGATGGACAGCGAAGACATGCTCTACATTCTCTATACCAGTGGCACGACCGGCAAACCGAAGGGTATCGTGCACACGACCGGCGGCTATCTCACCGGCGTCACTCTCGCTAACAAGTGGATCTTCGACATGAAGGACGACGATGTTTTCTGGTGCGCCGCCGATATCGGTTGGGTGACCGGCCATACGCATATCGTCTACGGGCCAATGGCGAATGGGGTCACGCAAGTGATGTACGAAGGCACGCCGGACTGGCCCGACAAGGATCGCCTGTGGCGCATCGTGGAAAAATACGGCGTGACTATTTTTCACACAGCGCCGACGGCGATTCGCACCTTTATGCGCTGGGGCAACGAATTTCCCGGGAAACACAATTTGAAGAGCTTGCGCCTGCTCGGCACCGTCGGAGAGCCGATCAATCCGGAAGCGTGGGTTTGGTATCACAAATATATCGGCGGTGGGCGCTGTCCGGTGATGGACACTTGGTGGCAGACTGAGACGGGCCATCCGTTGATCACGCCGCTGCCCGCGATTACCAAGCTGAAGCCCGGCTCCGCGACGAATTGAATGCGATGTCGTCGATGAGCATGGCAATTCGGTTCCCAAGGGCGGCGGCGGGTATTTGGTTCTTACCAAACCGTGGCCGGCGATGATGCGCACGATCTACGGTGATCCGGATCGCTTCGTGCAAACCTATTGGAGCCGCTTCCCAGGAAAATATTTCGCTGGCGATGGCTGCAAGAGGGACAAAGACGGCTATTTCTGGCTGCTTGGCCGGGTCGACGACGTGATGAACGTCGCTGGCCACCGCATCAGCACCATGGAAGTGGAAAGCGCGCTGGTCGACCACCAGAAAGTGGCCGAGTCGGCGGTCATCGGCAAGGCCCACGAGATCAAGGGACAAGCGATCTGTGCTTTCGTGTCATTGAAAGCCGGCGTCGATGGCAACAATGCCTTGATGGATGAACTTAAAGCTCACGTGGCGAAAAAGATCGGCCCGATTGCGCGGCCCGACGAGATTCTTTTTGCCGCGGAATTGCCAAAGACCCGCAGCGGCAAAATCATGCGCCGCCTGCTGCGCGACATCGCCGACGGCCGCGCGCTTGGTGATACTACGACACTGGCAGATCCGGCCGTGGTGGCAAAGTTGAAGGAGCAGTACGGAGAAGAATAGCGAAGAGCCGATAGGCAATAGGCAGCCGGCAATAGTAAGTGGAGGAAATTCCCATAGTGATTCGTTTCAAGTTTCTTTTGGTGATTTGTGCGATGACGCTGCTGGCGCAGACTGCGCCGGCGCAGCAGCGTGAGAAGGTGCGCGTGGCGCTCGGGTCGATTTCAGTAAGCTCGAGTTTATTTCCCATCGCGCAGCAAGTAGGGATTTTCCCCAAGTATGGGATCGATATGGAGCCGATATATTTCGGCGGCGGAATGAACTCCATCGCGGCGGTGACTTCGAATTCAGTGCAATTTTTGGCCGCTGGCGCAACGGCGACCGTCGGCGCGCGATTGGGCGGCATCGATATCATGATCCTCTCGGTTCAATCGAACAAGCTGGAGTATTCTGTTTTCGTTGCGCCGGAGATCAAAACGGTTCAGGATCTCAAAGGCAAGATCGTCACCGGCACGCGCCCGGGAGCTTCGGCGGACAGCGCGCTGCGTCTTTATCTCAGAAAAAACGGTTTGGAACCGGATAAAGACGTGATTTTTATTTCGGTGGCGGAAAGCCAACAGGGGCGCATGAATTCCCTAATGCGCGGCGCGGTATCGGGCACGGTGCTGGCCCCGCCGTTCAGCAACATCGCGAGACAAGCGGGCTATCGTGAGCTCGCGGACTTGCGTAAGACCGATATCGAGTATGCCGGCAATTCCATCGCCGGCAATGCACCCTACATCAAAAGTCATGCGCAGCTGGTCGAGAACTTTCTCAAGGGCTACGTTGAATCGTTGCACTTCTTTCGGACGCAGAAAGAACGAACCATCGCCGGCATCATGAAGTTTCTCAAAATCAGCGACCGCTCGCGCGCCGAGGAAGGTTACGATTATTATTACGACTTAATGCCGGTGATCCCTTATGCCAGCGCGTCGGGCATGCGTACTGTGCTGCAAAATTTGGCGCCACGCCAGCCGAAAGCGGCAACGGCAAGCCCGGAAGAATTTTACGACAATAGCTTTCTTAAAAGGATCGAAGATAGCGGGTTCACCAAGCCGTTGGCGGTTCGACGATGAAGAAGGCAACGGGCATAAGGCAATAGCAAGATCATAGGACAGATTCCATGAAAAGATTCTTGTATCGATATCTCCTTACCGTATTCGCAATTCTAACCATGTCGGTTTGCAGCGCCGACGCACAGGGGCTCAAGAAAATTATTTGGGGGCAGACGTCGATTTCCTCTTCTCAGTGGATCCCTTGGATCGCCAAGGACGCCAAGATCTACGAGAAAAATGGGCTGGATGTCGATATCGTTTATCTGCGCGGCGGCTCTGGCGACACGTCAAAGGCAATTATTGCCGGAAGCATTTACGCGGCGCCTGTGACAACGGCAACGGTGATGACGGCGAACCTCAGCGGCGCGGACCTAACCACCATTGCCCACACGGTCAAAGCGGTCCAAAGCAGAGTGATCGCGAGACCCGAGCTGAAGCGACCGGAGGATATCTAAGGCAAAAGATTAGCCAGCACGGGCCTGGGTTCGCTGGGTGATTTTCTTCATCGCGTGGTGATGAAACGGTACGGTATCAATCCCGAGCGCGATGTGACTTGGCTGACGATTGGCGCACCGCCCGATCGGGTCCAAGCTCTCGACGCGAAACTCGTCGATGCCGCGGATCTCTCTTATCCCTTTGACGTGCAAGCCCAGAAGAAAGGTTGCCGGACGCTCTGGGACGCGCGCATCGAAGCTCCGTATCCTTCCATGTCGGTGGTGACGCGCAGAAAAACCGTTCAAGAAGATCGCGACACCGTGATGCGGATGATGCGCGCGCATGTGGAGGGCATCCACTTTCTAAAGACTCAAAAAGAAGCGAGTCAAAAAATTCTCGCAAAATATCTCAAGAATAACGATAAGGAGATTTTGGAAGGATCTTACGAAATTTACAAGGACGATTTCATCGCCACGCCTTATCCGATTACCCACGGCCTAGAAACGACCTATGAGTACGTCGCCCAACGCCGACCGGAAATTTACAATCATAAAGCGGAAGAGTTCACCGACCCCAGTTTTATCGCCGAGCTCGACAAGAGCGGATTTATCAAAAAATTATACGGGCAAAAGTAGCCCGGTCACGACTGATGATTGCCGCATTCCGAGGAATCAAATTATGGTCAAAGCATCCGTGGAAAAAATATTATTCGTCACGCTTATAGCCGGCTTGATCGGGTTGCCTTTATTCGCACAGGCGCAGGACAAGCCGCTGAAAAAGATCAGCTGGGGAGTAACATCCTTATCCGCGTCCAATTGGATTCCCTGGATCGCCAAAGACGCGAAGATTTACGAGAAATACGGGCTTGATGTCCAGTTAATCTTGGTCAAAGGCTCGGGGCAAACATCGGCGGCGATCCTCGGTGGCAGTCTGTTCGCGGCGCCGGTTGCGCTACCTCAGTTGATGCTCGCCGACCTCGGCGGCGCCGATTTGATCAACGTTGCTCATACAGTCCCGGGCGTGCAAAGCAAGTTGCTGGTCAAGTCCGAGATCCGAAGACCGGAGGAGCTAAAAGGCAGAAAAATCGCCACTTCGAGCTTGGGATCGTTGGGAGATTTTTTGTTCAAATACATCATCCGGAAGCATGGCATGGATCCCAATCGCGATGTCACGTGGATTTCGATTGGCACACCTTCGGAGCGGCTCCAGGCGCTCTCTTCCGGCGTGGTAGACGCCGCGGATCTTTCCTACCCGGCCGATGCGCAAGGGGAGCGGCTCGGGTTCAAGGTTTTAATTGATGCTCGCAAAGAGGTTGTTTATCCGTCGATGTCTGTGGTGACGAGGAGAAAGAGTATCGTCGAAGATCGCGATACCGTCATGCGCATGGTCCGTTCCCATGTCGAAGGCATCGCCTACTTCAAAGCGCACAAAGATTTCAGCATGAAAGTACTGAGCAAATATCTCAGAATGAACGACAAGGATTTATTAGAGGGCTCTTACGAAATCTTCAAGCAAGATTTTATCTCCGTCCCCTATCCGATCATGAAGGGTTTGGAAGCTACTTACGATTATGTCGCGACGAGCCGCCCCGAGATTCGTGGCCGCAAACCCGAAGAATTCATGGACCCGTCGTTCATCGCCGAATTGGACAAGAGCGGTTTTATCAAGAAGCTTTACGAGCAGAAATGAAAAGGCATCGGGCAATAGACAGCAGGCATTAGAAAAGACTGGTGGAGAAGATTTGTGCCGAGATCGTTCTCGCGTTTTCTGGCCGTTGTGTTTCTCTTCTACTTTGTCGCTGCAGCTAGTTCTCTTGGTTCCGCACAAGATAGGGCGCTTAAAAAAATCAACTGGGGCGTGACTTCGCTCTCCGGTGGAAATTGGATTCCCTGGCTGGCCAAGGAAGCCAAGATCTACGAAAAACATGGTCTCGACGTCGAGCTGATTCTCCTTCGCGGCTCCGGTCAAACTTCCGCCGCGCTGCTGGGTGGCAGCATTTTCGCCTCCCCGGTCGCGTTGCCCACCATGATGCTCGCCAATCTCAGCGGCGCGGATTTGGTAAATGTGGCTCATACCGTTCCAGGCGTGCAGACCAAGATGGTGGTAAGACCGGAGATCAAACGACCGGAAGATCTCAGAGGTAAACGGATCGCCACTTCGAGCCTGGGCTCGCTGGGAGATTTTCTTTTCAAGTACATGTTGCGCAAGCACGGCCTCGACCCGAATCGAGAGATGGTCTGGCTTTCTATCGGCACTCCTCCGGAGCGTCTCCAGGCATTGTTTTCGGGCACGGTGGATGCCACAGAAGCTTCTTATCCCTTCGACGTGCAAGCAGAGCGCAAAGGATTTCGAGTTTTATTCGATGCGAGAAAAGAAGTGGTGTATCCATCCATGTCTATTGTCACGCGGCGTAAAAGTACTGTGGAAGACCGGGACACGGTGATGCGTATGGTCAGAGCGCATGTGGAAGGCATCGCTTACTTCAAGAACAACAAGGAATTCAGCATCAAAGTATTGAGCAAACAGTTGAGGATTAACGACCGAGAGACCTTGGAGAATTCATACGAGACCTACAGACAGGATTTCATTTCCGTTCCATATCCAATCACCAAGGGGCTCGAAGCCACCTATGACTATGTCGCGCAGTCAAGGCCGGAAATCCGCAATCGCAAACCCGAGGAGTTCGTCGATCCGAGCTTCATCGCCGAGCTCGAAAAGAGCGGCTTTATCAAAAAGCTTTACGAACAAAAATGAGGAAAAGCCGTAAGGAGTTAGGCATGAGGAGTGAGGCGAATGAGGAAAGACTGCGATGCGCCTGCGTCGTTGCTGTATCGTTCATTTGTTTATTGTTTTGTTCGGGCAGCAACAGCTTTGCCCAAGACAAGGCTCTCAGGAAAATTAATTGGGGGATGACTGCGTTGTCGGCGGCAATGTGGATTCCCTGGTTGGCTAACCAGAGTTCACAGGCTCTGTTGGGTGGCAGCCTCTTCGCTGCACCGGTGGCGCTGCCGCAAGTAATGTTGGCGGACCTCAACGGCGCGGACTTGGTCAACGTCGCTCACACCATCGCCGTGGCGAGCAGCAAATTGGTGGTAAAGCCGGAAATAAGGAAGCCGGAAGATTTGCGCGGCAAGAAGATCGCCACTTCGAGCATCGGCTCGCTCGGCGATTTTCTGTTTCGCTATGCGCTGCGCAAATACGGTGTCAATCCGGACCGCGAAATTACCTGGCTCTCCATCGGGACGAACGCTGAGCGGCTCCAGGCGTTGCTCACGGGCGCCATCGACGGCGCCGACGTCGCCTATCCTGCCGACGTGCAGGCCGAGCGCAAGGGATACCGTGTGCTGATCGACGCCAGAAAAGAAATCACCTTTCCGACCACGTCGATCGTCACCCGGCGCAAAACCATTCGCGAGGATCGCGATACCGTGATGCGGTTGGTGCGTTCCCACGTCGAGGGCATCGCGTTTCACAAACAGAATAAGGAGTTCAGCTTGAAAGTCTTGACCAAGTACGTAAGAACCACCGACCCGGAATTTTTGGAAGGCTCCTACAATATTTACAAGCAGGATTTTATCGCCGCGCCCTATCCAATCACCAAAGGACTGGAACCGACCTACGATTATGTCGCGCAAACCCGGCCGGACGTCCGCGCGCATAAGCCCGAAGAGTTTGTCGACCCAAGCTTCATCGCCGAGCTGGAAAAGACCGGTTTTATCAAGAAGCTTTATGAGCAGAAATAGGCGTGGGCGCTATGCCCACGCCGCAAACAATTACCGCCGCTCACGCCTGTCGTTACAGCTAAGGATTTTTCTCCGCGAAGATTTGTCTCTTCGCGGCAGCGGCAATTAACCGCTCCGCGTCTTCCTGCAGTAAAAATCTCTCTTCTACCAATGCCCGGGCGGCGTGGCTGACGCGCTGCACGTAGTCGGCTTGATCTTTGTATCGTTCTTCGATGGACAAGCGAGGGTCGCTGGTCTTCTCTCGTTCCTCCTTGGTTTTGGCAAAGGGAATATACTGGCCATTCAGATAACAAAGTTCGTCTTCGATAAATCCTTTGGCGCGGAGGTTCCAACCGGCATGGGTCGCAAGCGGCACTTGTAGAGCGACCGCGCGGACGCCGGCGATCTCGTTGCCGTCTTTGTCGACTTTGGGAACGAGCAAAGGATATTCCTTGCCTTTGACATGGTTGGCCGGCTGAATGGTGCCATCATTGATCGACAGATCATTGGGTCGACCGATGTAGCGCACTCCCGGGATATTGGGAAAACCTTGAGCAGTCTGCTGCGGCGATACCAGCGTTCCGTCGGAAATTCGTGGATAGCGCGTGGGCGGCGGCGGAACGTCTTTGCTGACCCAGGCGTGCAACGCAACGATCAAGGCGCGCTGAGTTTCCATATAAGAAAGCGGATTGGTCAGTTGCTGACACATGCCGCGGTCGGGTTTGTCCGTCGGACCATGCTGCGTGCTTGAAAAATAATAGAGCCGCACGTTGTCCGGTATCGGCACATCCTTCTTTGCTAGGGGATCGCCGACGACCAGTGAGTTTCGCCCTTGCCAGGATTCCGTGCCGGAATCCCAATGCATGATCTTGGGACACACCTTCTGTTGTCGACAACGCGTCAGCCAGCCATCGGTTTTCTTGCTGATCGGATCGGTGAGAGTTTCGTAGGTAAAGGGAAACTCGTCTCCGGGGATGAAGTGGCCTTCCAATGCCGTCGAAAACCGGCCGGGCATGGCGAACTCGTAATTGGTAAACGTCCGGCGTGACGCCGAGATGTGCGGAATCGCACCGTCGAAGACGATCCTGCCGGCCTCGTCCTGATTGAAACCTTGATAGATGAGATCCTTGAGGAAGCGCCCGCTCTGGGATGAGCCGAAACCGATGACCCAACGGGGCGTTTTTATTTCTCTGTCGAGTAGAGGATTGCCGTCCGTTGCGTCGTAGCGCAGAAAAGAAATCAGATCACGCGTGGCGGCGAAGCCCAAGCCCATGATTATGGGATCGCGCGCTTCGTAGATCAATTCGTAAATGAAATTCGGCGAAAAACCGGCGGGCAGGCAAATGTCGGCATTGCTCACCGATTGGGTCTTGCCGTCAGGGCAGCGCGCGAACGACCACTGATCGGTGGGGATAAGCTCGCGCTGCGCGTGAGTTCCAGCGCGGCGGTAAAGTCGCGCTTTCGACGTGGTTTCCTCCACGGCCGGATAAGCTTTCACGTCCAGCGACTCCCGGTCGAAACTGAGCGGCACCGAAAAGCTTGGTTTCTGAAAAACAA
>VBKX01000260.1:8964-11782 GCA_005879435.1 Deltaproteobacteria bacterium | reverse complement strand
GACTTTGGTCATCGATATCGAGCCGATGCATCAGGTGCTGGAAGCTTCGCGAGCGAAGCTTTGAAGTGGTTCAAGTGTTCAAAGTTCAACGGGATTGGGCTAACCCTTTTGAACGTTGAACCTTGAACTTTTGCACGAAAACCAATCGCAGTCGTGTCACTTTCGGTACAATCCCTTAATAAACCCCGAGTCTTCCATTTCTTTGATGAAGCGCGTGTCGATGTAGTCTTTGACGTTGGCCTGCGCGGCTTTGGGATTTTTCTCCGCAATGTCTTGGAGAACAAGCTGGTAGCCATCCGCCGGCGGATAAGGCGCTTCGGGCATAAACTTGGCGTGCCAGTCCCAGGCGTCGTCGAGAAATTTTCGGTCGTCTACGCGGGAATACTTCCGCATGATCTTTATCGTGTCTTCTTTATGCGTTTTGTAATAGTGAATCGCCTCGACGTAGGCGCGCATATAGCGCCGGACGAAATCCGGATTGTCCCGAATCAGTTTCGTTGACGTGTAAATACCGTTCTGCGGAAAGGGGATCTTTAGCGCCACCATATCGACAACCGTCGGATAGCCGAGCTTTTCCGCCATTGCCTTGCCTGCTTCGGTGACCACGGTGAAATTGACAATGCCTTTTTGCAGGGCGACCATGCGCTCGATGGAACCGCCGATCACGCGTAAATTCACGTCCTTTAGCGGGTCGATGCCGATTTTTTTCAGACCGACTTTCATGGCAAACTCCGCCGTCGTGCCGGCGATGTGGTTGCCGCCGATCTTGCCTTTTAAATCTTCAGCTCTTTTGATGGTCGGTTGCGACACCAAATAATACGGCAGCACGTTGACGTTTCCGGCAATGGCGACGACATCACCGCCGGCGAGGCGCGCGCTGGCCAGTCCCGGCCCGCCGCCGATCAAAATCTCGCCGGCGAGGATCGATTGAATACCGCGCACGCTGCCGGAGATGAAAATAACTGTGGCGTCGATGCCGTGCTTATCGAAGATTTTTGCGTCTTTGGCTACCCAAATAACGGAAGACGAACCCGGAGTGGTCGAAATATATGCTGTGTTGAGTTTATCGACCGCCATCGACAAACGCGGCTGTAAGCAAAGAGCGGCAATGAAAATAGCGCCAAAAATATCAACCGGTCTGAGTTTCACGTCGAACCCCCAGTAAAGACCCTCAAAAGATTCGTTGGCGCTAAGCTACACCATTTCACACGTGAAGAGCAAAACGGGTGTTGGTTTTGCGTTGACTTCGCTGATTTTTTCAATTTCAATCAAGTCCAATGAAAATACCGGTGGATCTAGTCATGTTTGACCTTGACGGCACGCTCGCGGATACGGGACAGGATCTTGCGGGTTCGGTGAATTTTACCCGAGCGCATTTCAATTTAGCGCCGCTGCCGGAGCCATCCGTTCATGTCCACGTCGGCCGCGGCGTGGAGCATTTGCTCAAGCAGGCTTTGCCCGAGCAAAGCCCTGATCATTTTCACGAAATCATGCGCGTCTTTCTCAACCATTACGAACGGCACTTGCTCGATCAAACCGTGCTCTATCCGGGTGTTCGCGACGTGCTTGACTATTTTAGCGGCAAGCAACGCGTGGTGGTGAGCAACAAAATGTACCGGCTCACGCTGTCTGTGGTCCGCGGCTTGGGCGTGGAAGATTGCTTCGATGCGATCTTCGGCGGCGACAGCGCAGCCGAAAAAAAACCGCATCCGGCGCTTTTGAACGCCGCCTTGAAACGGTTTCACGTGCCGGCCCGTGGCGCGGTCATGATCGGCGACGGCGACATCGACATCGAAGCAGGAAAGCGCGCGGGAGTGATGACCTGCGGAGTCACTTATGGTCTCGGCAACAAGGATGATTTAATCGCTGCGCGGCCGGATGTTATAATCGATCATCCGGCGGAACTGTCCGACGTTTTCTGTTGAACCATTCCTATCTCTCAACGCAGGAGGTGAATCATGGCGGCGACAATTCCCGAGAAGTTCAAGGATCTTTTTACCAAAGTGGCTTTTGCTCACCTGGCCACGTCCATGGCGGACGGAAGCCCTCAGGTCACACCGGTATGGGTCGACTACGACGGCACTCACGTTCGAGTCAATTCCGCTAAAGGACGCGTGAAAGACAAGAACATGCGGCGCAACAAGCGCGTCGCCCTTTCGATCCAGGATCCGGACAATCCTTACCGCTACCTGGAGGTTCGCGGCGAGGTGGTGGATATCACGGAAGAGGGCGCGGATACGCACATCGATGCCCTGGCTAAAAAGTACTTGGGCAAAGAGCGCTATCCCTTTCGAAGCCCCGGCGAAGTGAGAGTGATTTACAAGATTCGTCCGGACAAGATCTCAACATCGGGGTGAGAGCCTGGCGAGTGCTGCAGCGAAATTTCATCCACGTGCGCTAGTGGCGAGCCAGTAGTTGATTGAAAAAGGTTATTCGGTCGCGCATTTTCACGGCGGTAACAACCGGCAACGGGAAGTTTCTCGTCCCTGGATTTCGGGTCTTGCCTGGTCGCGACGGCGAGATGCCGCCAGGCCGTACGAATGATGACTAATTCTTATTGCGAATTTTTGGGACAGGACGATAGTTATAGGACTTGGCAGCTGGCGGCGCCGTTGCTGGAAAATTTGTTCAGAGCCGCGAGAGCCGCGACCTTATAACACTCCGCGAGCGTCGGATAGTTGAAAACGGTGTCGATGAAATAATCCAGCTTGCCGCCGTGGGCGATGACGGCCTGGCCGATATGCACCAGTTCGGTGGCGCCTTCGCCGATCACGTGGACGCCCAAAAGGTCTCTGCTCTCGCTGTGAAAGAGCAGTTT
>VBKX01000260.1:0-8904 GCA_005879435.1 Deltaproteobacteria bacterium | reverse complement strand
TTCGTTACGTCCGACCATGGATATTTCCGGGATCGTATAGATGCCGTACGGCAACAGGTGGGAAGATGTCTCGCAGGCTAAGCCGAAGGCGTGGCAGGCGGCGTGACGTCCCTGCTGCATCGAAGTTGAAGCGAGAGCGGGAAATCCCACGACGTCGCCGGCGGCGTAAATGTGCGGAACTGCGGTCTGAAAGTTTTCATTCACCTTCAAGCGACCGCGCTCGTCGGGTTCTATGCCGATCCGTTCGAGTCCTAGGTTCTTGGTCGCGCCGACACGGCCCGCCGAATACACAAGCAAGGGCGCGCGGATTTGCTTGCCGCTCTTGAGCTGAAGCACGACGGATTTGTCCGCCGCTTTGGTGACGCCGACTACCTCTTCGTTGAGGCGGAGCGTAATGCCGATATTGCGCATCTGATATTGTAACGATTCGATGATCTCACTATCGACGAATTCGAGCAGCCGGGGCCGCCGTTCCACCAGCACGACCGGAATCCCCAGGGTGGCCAGGATACAAGCATACTCGCAGCCGATCACGCCGGCGCCGACTATCGTTAGGGATTTGGGCAGCTGCTTTAAGGACAGCAAACCATCGCTATCGATGATGGCTTCGCCATCAAATGGAATATCCGGCGGGCGGGCGGCCTCGGTGCCAACGGCTATCACAATGTAGTCCGCGGTGTGTTCGTTGGTCTCGGAGTCCTGTTTGATCGCGATGCGGTGCGGGTCGATCACGGCGGCGGTGCCGACGATGAAATCAACGCAGTTTCTGATCAGTTGGTTTTGGATGATCTCCTGCTCGGCTTTGACGACATGATCGCAACGCTGCGCGAGATCCTCGAACGTGATGTCCTTTTTGACCCGGTAGCTGGCGCCATAGAGATTGCGCTGGCGGAACCCGGACAGAAACATCACCGCTTCGCGGAGTGATTTGCTCGGGATGGTGCCGATATTGATGCAAATGCCGCCGGCAACTTTTTTGCGCTCGATGATGGCGACCTTTTTGCCGATTTTGGCCGCTTGAATAGCGGCTTTCTGGCCGGCGGGACCCGAACCGATTACCAAAATGTCATAGTGGGCCATATCTCTATCCTAGTCTATTCTCGAAACCTTACAATCGCTGGGCGAGATGGCTGTCCTTCAACTTTTCGTAGGCGCATAAGCCGATCGCGACGTCCATGATCCCAGTGCCCTGGAGTTTAAATAGGGTGATTTGCCGATCGTGGGTTCGCCCGGCAACGCTGCCAAGCAGCAAGCTGGAAATCTCATGAACCCCTTCCCATGTGATCGTCCGATCTCTGACCGCGCGAAAGATATCGCTCTCGTTGATGCAGACGGTTTCCTTCGAAGTCACAAAAATTGCGTCGGTCCGGCGGATCGTGGCTTCATCAATTTCCTGGCGCATTCTGGTCTTATCGCCGTTGGCGATCGACGTAATATGGGTGCCTGTGCGCAACTGGTTGCCGTCAAAAACCGGTGTCCTGGAATCGGTCGCTGTAATGACGATATCGGCGATTTCCAATGCTTCTTCAGCGTTCGAGACGGCTTGCACGGGGATTTTCAGCTCGGATCTCAGCTTGTCTGCGAGCGCGTTGCGATGCTCCGGTGTCGGGCTGCACACTCGCACTTGTGTCAAATCTCTGACGGCGGCGAGCGCTTTGAGTTGGCTTTCGGCGTGAATTGCGCTCCCGAACAGCGCTACGCAACTGGCGTCTGCGCGAGCCAAATACTTGGCACCTAAGGCGCCCGCGGCGCCCGTCCGATGTTCGTTGATGGCGCAGTCTTGAAAGAATATGAGCGGCGCGCCCGTATCGACGCTATACAAGATCACAGTCTCATGGTGGATACGGCGGTCCAGGTCGGTTTGAAGATAAGCACCCATCGCGCCATGCACGGAACCGGGCAGAAGACCGAAAATCATCCGGTTGGGATGATGGATCCTGCGCCGCGGCAACTCGAAGCCATGGCCCAGGGCGATTTCCTTCAACGTATCCTCGATCGCGTCGATCATCTCGTTGATCGAAAGGATTTGACTGATTGGCGTGTTTTTTAGGAAGAGCATAGTGGGTCGCAAGGAATTCGCGTAGACACTTCGACTTCGATGCGCGATGATCGTGGGGGGACGTGCGCTTGTATATCTACTAACTGTAGCGCACGGCCGTCGAAACCGTCAATCCAAACGAACCCTTATTATGGTTAAGCAACGGTTAATTTGGGTCGCGCATGTTTCAAGATGGACTCGGACTCAAACGATTTTCCCAACGGCGCGTGTATCGCGACATGCTATAGCTACACAGCCAATAGATCAGCGCTATAAATAGGTACAGCTCAAACGGGCGAATTTCCCGATTATTGACGATCTGAGCGGCTTTGGTGAGGTCGACGTAACCGATGATCGACGCCAGCGAGGTGTCTTTGAGCAATACGATGAATTGCGTCACAAGGGCGGGAATCATATTGCGCAAGGCTTGCGGCAAGACGACATGTCGCATCAGTTGAGCGCGGGAGAGGCCAGTGGCGGTGGCGGCTTCGATTTGTCCGCGCGGCACCGATTGAATTCCAGCGCGCACGATTTCGGCTAGATAGGCAGCCTCGAATATCACGAAAGCGGTTAGCGCGACGGCATATTCCGGCAGCGATTTACCGGTGAGGGCGGGAATGATGAACCAAAACCAGAATATCACCATGACCAGAGGGACGCCGCGAAAGAATTCCACGTAGATCCGCGCTGGCCAATGGATCCACCGCGAGCGCGCCAAACGCGCCAGTCCGATGAACGTGCCGAGAATGAAACCGAGGACAATGGCCGGCAGCGCCAGACGCAGAGTGCCGCCGGCAAATGTCCCGAAGCCGAAAAAACCTTGAAGGATCAGAAAGCGGAAGTTATTGAAGATGACTTGAAAGTCCATCGTCAAAACTCACTGGCATTGCCTTGCGCGATCATGCCGGGAATCGCCACGCGCCGCTCGACCACCGCCATCAAAGTGGAGATGGCGAGGCAGAGCACTAAATAAACGACCGTTCCCGCGGCCAACGCTTCGAATGCTTTGGCTGTGTAGGTTTCAATTTGACGGGTTTGGAAAGTTAATTCAGCGACGCCGATGGTCAGGGCGACCGATGAGTTCTTTATTAGATTGAGAGTTTCATTAGTGGCCGGCGGAATGATTAGGCGGAGCGCGATGGGGACGATGATCAAGCGATAGGTTTGCCACACCGTGAGTCCAGTGGAGTGCGCGGCTTCAAATTGCGTCTTCGGAATCGATTGAATGCCGGAGCGAATCACTTCGGAAAAACGTGCGCCGTGATAAACGCCCAATGCGCACACGCCGGCCCAAAATTCCGCGCCGTGGTCCAGCAGCCAATCCTGTAGGGCTTGCGGCAGCAGCGGTGGCATGCCGAAATACCAAAAAAACATCCAGACGAGCAACGGCACGTTGCGGAAGAATTCCACATACGCCGAAGCGAGCCAACGAAACGGGGGTATCGGTGCGGTACGAAGAGCGCCGGCAACGTTTCCCAGGGTTAACGCGAGCAACCAGGCAAGGGAAGAAATTTCGAGAGTGGTCAGAAGGCCGTTAAGAAGCCATCCACCGGTCTGTCCGCTCCAAAGAATGCTCCAGTTCAATTGGTAATTCATTCAAAGGCACAAGCATCTGGCACTAAATATCGGGGGAGATGGGTAACGTCACGGCCTGCCGTGCCGTTACTTCGGAACGACTTGCATTTGCAGGAAGCGTTTGGTTTCCGGCAACAGCGGATAGGGCACTTCGCCTTTGGGGCCGAACCACTTGTCGTAGATTTCAAAGTAAAGATTAGAGGCGAGGGCGTCCATCAAGCCAACGTTAACCGCCTGGCGAAAGTCAGAATCGTTCTTGCGCATGGCTATCCCGTAAGGCTCATAAGAAAAAAATTCGCCGACCCCGGCCCAGTCATCCGGTTTGGGCGCTTTGGCCTTCAAACCGGCAAGCTGAATACCGTCGTTCGTGTAGGCTTGCACCTGTCCTTGCGCCAATGCCTGGAACGCCGCGGGCTGGTCGGGAAATTCGAGAAGCTTTGCGCTCGGCACGCGCTCTCGAATGATTTTGGCGTTGGTGGAGCCTTGCTGTGCGGCGATTCGTTTGCCTGCGATAGTTTGAATGCCTTTTATCGCACCTCCCTTCTTAACCAAAAACTGAGCACCGGTAACAAAGAAGGTGAGGCTGAAATCAACATTGTCGCGGCGCGATTGCGTGTCGGTCATCGTCTCGGCGATCAGATCGACGGCGTTGGATTGCAGCAACGGAATGCGCGTCTGCGGTGCGGATTCCTTTTTTTCCAATTTGATTTGCTTGTTGAGCTTTTTGTTGAGCACCGGCAGGATCGCTTTCTCGACAAGGTCGATGGAAAAGCCGACCCATTCATTATTCTTATTGACGTAAGCAAAGGGCGGCGAGCCGGTGCGCGTGCCGATGATCAACGTGCCGCTCTTATCGATCTTTTCAAGCGTTGTTTCGGCGCGGCTGAGATCAGCGATTGAAATGCAAAGCAGAACGATGAGCCAGAAGCAAAACCTTCGTTTCATGTCGCTCTCCTCAATGCGAAAGAATCTTGCTTAAGAATTGTTGCGCGCGAGCCGATTCGGGGGCGGCGAAGAATTTTTCCGGTTCGTTGGCCTCGACGATGCGTCCCTGGTCCATAAATACGATCCGGTGCGCCACCCGCCGAGCAAAGCCCATTTCATGCGTGACGACGACCATCGTCATGCCGTCGCGCGCAAGGTCGGTCATGACCTCCAGTACTTCGTTGATCATCTCCGGATCGAGCGCCGACGTCGGCTCATCAAATAGCATGATTTTGGGCTTCATCGCTAGAGCGCGGGCGATGGCGACGCGCTGCTGCTGGCCTCCCGAAAGATTGGCCGGATAAGCCTGAGATTTGTCGGGAATGCCCACCCGTTCCAATAGCACGGCGGCGATTTTTTCGGCTTCGGCCGGGGACACATGCTTCACTTTGACCGGCGCCAACGTGATGTTTCGCAGCACGGTCATATGCGGATAAAGATTAAATGACTGGAAGACCATGCCGACTTCGGTGCGCAACTTCACGGTGTCCAGCTTGGCATCGGACAACGACGAGCCGTCCACGATGATATCGCCGGATTGGATCGTTTCGAGTCGGTTGATGCAGCGGATAAGAGTGCTTTTGCCGCTACCGCTCGGGCCGCAGACGACAACTACTTTTCCCGCCTCGATGGTGAGATCGATGTCCTCTAGGACGTGAAGCGAGCCGAACCACTTATTGACCTTGCGAAACTCGATCACGGTTACCGAACGCGCGCCGCGTAACTGGATTGCAAATTACTGATCGGCATACTATATGAACAACTGCTTTTTGCAACCACGACGAAACGAATTGGTCGCTTGAACGTGAGCGGTCACCGACGACTCGCGCTCGCGGCAATGCCACCAGGCGCAGATTCGCCGCTGGACTCCGATCACCCGGAGCCGGCCCTAAGCCAGTTATGATTGTTTATTTGGTTCGGCACGGAGAGGCGCTCTCCGCAGCGGAAAATTCCGAGCGTCCGCTCTCTCAGAAAGGGCGCCAAGCGGTTGAACGGATCGCCCGTTTGGCGCTCGATCGCAGGGTCCATGTCGCCGGGATCTATCACTCAGGAATTCTGCGGGCGAAACAGACCGCAGAATTATTTGCCAAGGTGCTCTCGTCTTCTGTGCGTGTGGAACAGCACTCCGGTTTATTGCCGGAAGACGATCCGGCGATTGTCAAAGCCGAGCTTGACATCGCCCAACAATCGATCTTGCTGGTAGGCCATTTGCCCTATCTGAATCGTTTGACGAGTCTATTGATCCATGGTGACCCGGATCGCGCCGTGGTTGAATTTTTACCGGCAACGATGGTTTGCTGCCGCAGAGTCAGCGATCGATGGAGCATCGATTGGACGCTGCCGCAACCGAGAATTTGACCCGGAGTTGACCGGCGCATAGGGATGGTCTAAAAGGAAAAACAGACGTAAAACGGTAGAATTGAAAGGTAGAACCCATGGCCGCAGAGACACTGACGATTACCGACAATCGAACCGGCAAACAGTACGAGATTCCGATAAAAAACGGTGCCATTAAGGCGACGGATCTTTTCCAAATCAGGGTCAACGAGGAAGAAGGTATCGTCAGTTACGACCCGGGCTTCATGAATACCGCGTCGTGCCAGAGCAAGATTACCTATATCGATGGGGACAACGGGATCCTTCGTTACCGCGGTTATCCGATCGAGCAGATCGCTGAAAAAAGCACCTATTTAGAAACCGCTTATTTGATACTCTACGGCGAGTTGCCGAACAAAGCGGAGCTTGAAGACTGGACGCACAACATCACGTACCACTCGATCATTCATGAAAACATTAAAAAACTTATCGACGGTTTTCATCATGATGCCCATCCCATGGGAATCTTGCTCAGCACCGTGGGCGCGCTGTCGACGTTCTATCCCGAGGCCAAGAAGATTTTCGACGTCAAGTCGCGCCATGATCAGACCTACCGATTGATCAGCAAGATGCCGACGCTGGCGGCCTTCGCCTATCGGCATAGTCGGGGCTTGCCGTACTCCTATCCAGACAATGATTTGAGCTATACCGGCAACTTTCTCAACATGCTTCTTTTTATCCTGCATGCTGACCACGAGCAGAACTGCAGCACCAACGCGATGCGCGGGGTTGGAAGCTCGCAGGTCGATCCCTATTCCGCAGTCGCCGCCGCGGCGGCCGCGCTGTATGGACCGCTGCACGGCGGTGCCAATGAAGCCGTTCTCAGGATGCTCATGGAGATCGGCTCGAAAGACAGAGTTCCTGAGTTTATAAAAAAGGTAAAAGGCGGAGAAGGCCGGCTCATGGGCTTTGGCCATCGTGTTTACAAGAACTACGATCCGCGCGCGAAAATCATCAAGCAGGTCGCCGACCAAGTTTTCGAAGTCAAAGGACGCAATCCTTTGCTCGATATCGCCTTGGAGCTCGAACGGATCGCTCTGTCCGATGACTACTTCATCAAACGTAAGCTCTATCCCAATGTCGATTTTTATTCCGGAATCATCTATCAAGCTATGGGATTTCCAGAGGACATTGTTGACCGATCCGGATCAGAAATTAGCCCGTCCGAAGCAGGTTTATCTGGGTGCGGAAATACGCGATTACGTCCCGATGAACAAGCGTTCGTAAGCGACTTAGCGCAACACCCCGCGCAAACCTTCCAGCAGGATCTTCAGCTTCTGGCCGATCCGCACTCGTGAGGTGGTCAGGCCATTGAAATCCATCAAGGCGCTTACTTCGAGGCCATATCGTCGGGCGATGGAGAAAAGCGTGTCGCCCCTTTTCACCTCGTGCATGACGACTCGCGCCGGTTCGACGTCTTTCTCGAGCGCCTTCTCGCTGGATTTTGCGAGAAACATCGAAGCATTTTCCACCGGTAGATTTACCCGAAAACCCGGCTCACCTGGCGGTGTCGAGTCGCGCAGTAACGCAGGATTTAGATTTCGTACGCTCGAAACATCCGTTTCCGCCGACTTTGCGAGGATCGCAAGCTTCATGGGAGCGTCAAGTTCCACTTCTTCATAATCCAACGGCTTTTCATAGACGACGTTATCCAAACCGTATTTTTTTGGATCCATCGCAATCAGCGCTATCGCGACGAACTTTGGCACGAAGTTGCGCGTTTCATCGCTGAGTTGCGCTTTTGCTTTGATGTTCCAGAAATCCCTCGCGCCGCTCTGCTGTAACGCTTTGTCGATGGTTCCCGGTCCGGCGTTATACGCCGCAGTTGCCAGATACCAGCGGCCATAGCGGTTGTGCAGGTCTTTGAGATAAGCGGCAGCGGCCCGGGTCGACTTGACCGGATCGCGCCGCTCATCGACCCACTCGTCGATTCGCAAACCGTACCGCAGGGCGGTGCCGGCAACAAATTGCCACAATCCCACCGCGCCATTTCGCGAGGTTGTGTTTACGACGAACTCACTTTCAAGCAATGCCAGATAACCGAGTTCCTCCGGCAAGCCCTCTTGGCTCAGCACTTTCGCGATCATCGGCATGTATTTTCCGGAGCGGCCCAGCAGTCCCTGAAAGCGACTCCTCCCAGTGGTCGAATAGTAGCCGACAAAATGCCTCACCTTGACGTTGTCGATGACTTCTTTAGAAAACTGCAACCGTCGGTGCTCATTGGATTGCTGGACTGCTTTATCGAAATCTTTGTCCAACAATTCCAACAAGCGATTATCCGCGCGCAGAACGGGTTCGGGTTGCGCTGACGCCGCCGCATTGGTGGGTTGCGCAGTTTTCTCGCGACTAATCGAGCGTGCCGGGTTTTGTTGGATTGGGGTCGTCGACCCGGTCGGATTGACATCTAGCTCGACGACGGCGGGCTTTTGCTCTTGATCAATTGGTGGATCGCTAATGTCGCTCAAGGATAAATTCGGGAGCAACGGATCGACAGCTACATGAGAAAGATTATTTTCGAGACGGAGCGCCTGGGGAATTTGGGCCGGAGGTTTCACCGAGGGACGATACAACCGCTCAGTGGAGGCACATCCGAAAGTCCCCGTAACTACCCACAAGAGGACCAAATGTTCTTTGCATGCGCGCATCGCAAAAAAGCTGGCAACCCGCAAGGTACTCGAATAGAGTAGATCGTGCAAGCAATTTTGACGACAGATCCACTGAATGATTTCGCAGAAGGCCCATGATATTCCGCGTGACGCATTTTTCACCATTGCGGAGTTAGCTCGCGATCGTCGGCTTCCGACACGTGCGAAGACCGAAGACACGATACGTAATCATCGTTAGACCACCACCTCTTCGTGCAGACTCCGTCGGCAATAACGAGTGAGACGACTCCCCGTTGTAGTGCGCTTGGCGGTTGAGCGAAATTC
>VBKX01000033.1 GCA_005879435.1 Deltaproteobacteria bacterium | reverse complement strand
GCCGGTTGGCACGTGCCGAGCCTGCATGGCCGTTACATCGCGGCGGCAACGTTGACGGTCGGCGTCTTCACCGGCTCCGCCCTGTGGTGGGTGGGACTATTTATCGGACTTACAGCATTTCACGATCGATTTAGTCTCCGGTTTCTATTCTGGGTTCATCGAGTTTCAGGCGCCGTCATCGCCGGTTCTGGTGTCGTCGTGCTCTTGAGCTTAGCGCCGTTAACGCAAAGTTGGGGGATACCGTTTTGACGGCTATTCCGGAATCAATCGCCTACGTCAACCGCAACCGGGGCATTGCGACTGAAATCAATTTCGGCCTCGCGTGTTTTTATGCCGCCCTGAATCTATTTCAATTCATTCTCTAGCCGTTATGGCTGCTGCCGGTGAATTTGATGTGGGCGTGGATGTTAGTGGCGCTGGGACTTTTGACCAATCCCTTTTGGAGTTTGATCCACGAAGCGATTCACGATTTGTTTCATCCCAACCGGAGAGTGAATGCTTGTTTCGGGCGCTTTTTAGCGATTCTTTTTGGCTCGCCGTTTCGCATCCTGCGCATGAGTCACTTAGTGCATCACAAGTTGAATCGTTTGCCCGCCGAGGGTACGGAATACTATGATAGTGAGAAGGGAAGTAAAGCCGCGGCCGCGCCGGGATACTATTTCCAGATTTTTATCGGGCTGTATCTCGTCGAGATTTTGAGCCCGCTTTATTTTTTTCTGCCAAAGCTTTGGCTCGCGGGATTTAAACGGCGATACCTTCGGCCAAATTCCGTCAGCGCCTTGCTGATGGACAACTGGTTGCGTCCCGAGGCTCTGCGGGAGATCCGCGTTGATGGGCTATTGACGATGTCGTGGCTTACACTGGGGTTTTATTGCTACGGCCACAACTGGCCGTTACTCTTGATGACGTTGCTGGGGCGTGGCTTCCTGATTTCATTTCTCGACAATATCTATCACTACGAAACGCCGGTGGGCGACGTCTTCTACGCGAAGAATTTACAGCTAGCGGGGCCGCTGGCCAAAATGCTTTTGAATTTTAATTTTCATGGCATCCATCACGTGAACCCGGCGATTCCGTGGATTCAATTGCCACGGGCGTTCGAGGCACAAGGCGGTCGATTTGCCGGCGGCTACTTTGCGGCGACGTTGCGCCAACTGCACGGTCCTATCGCGCTTCAGGATTTGCCCCAGGGCACGCCCGAAGTCAGGATCCGTCCGCTTTAGCGACCTTTTTTAATAGCATGACGGAGAACCACTGGTTCGCGTCGGTGTAGTGCTCGACCGCGCGCAAATCAAAAAAGCGCAGCTGCTCTTGCAAGCGGACCGGATCGAATTTACGGCTGATCTCGACGAGAATCTTTTCATCCTTTTGCCACTGGAACGCGGTGGGCACGGTGGGGAAGCGAACCTCTTGCGGTTCGTTGGCGACGGCGTACATTTCGATCTGCCGCCATTCCGGATTGAACCAGGAATGGTAGCGCATCTTGCCGCGATCGAAGTTGCTGCCGAGCAAGTGGTTGATGTTGCCGAACACGTTTAGAATGAATTCTGCCGTGACGCCGCGGCTATCGTTGTACGCGTCTTCGAGTACCTTGACAGATTTGATCCTGTCGGCGCCCAGCAAGAGGTAGTCTTTCGGTCCCATCGCGGCTGAAAGAGCGCGGAAGAAACGGGGAAAGTCGGTGTGGTTGAAGTTACCGATGGTGCTGCCCAAAAATACAAATAAGGTCGGCAAGTTTTTATCGATCGCGCTGAAGCCATCTTCATAGCGCGCATGCAAACCATGAAAAGTGATTGCCGGGAAAGCCGCGCGCACGGCGTCGCGCGAAGCGCGCAAGCCCGCCGCGCTCACGTCGATGGGCGCGAAGATGCTCGAGCCGCGTTGACGCAACTGTTCGGTTAATAAGTGAACGGTTTTTTTACTGTAACCGGCGCCAAGTTCGGCGATACAACGAACCGGCGCGTTGGCGATGATATCACCGGCGTGTTTTTCAAGTATCGCGTTTTCCGTGCGCGTGAGGTAGTACTCCGGTAAATCGCAAATCCGCTCGAAGAGCTCAGAGCCGCGCTGATCGTAGAGGTGATACGCCTCCAGCCAGCGCGGCTGGTCCCACAGGGTGACTAAAATAGACTGCGCCGGAATAGAGTCCAAGTCGGCGCCATGGACCGACCATATCCCCGGTTCGCTTGCGTGCCAGCGATGGCGCTCGGCAGCGGCAAAGATGTTCGCGGGCGTTTCTTGTTTCATGCGTTGAGAGACTATAAAAGAAAACGATTCATGATGCGACCTGGGTACATAAAAAAGTGGCTATGACTGACGATCAAACCGCCATTGAGTTTCGCGATGTCAGCTTCACGCTGCCGGACGGCAAAACGCTGCTGTCGAATTTGAATCTGCGCGTACAAGCAGGCGAGACATTGGTGCTGCTCGGGCGCAGCGGCTCCGGCAAAACGACGACGATGAAGCTGATTAACCGGCTGATCGATCCGACGGCCGGGGAAGTGCGCGTGGAGCGCAAGCCGACCGTTGAATGGGACCCGATCCGGCTGCGCCGTCGCATCGGCTATGTGATTCAAGAGGTCGGTCTGTTTCCTCATTTGACGGTGGAGGAGAATATCGGCGTCGTACCGCGTTTGGAGGGTTGGGAGCCGCGGATGGTCGGCTTGGACGCCGATCGGTTTGCCGTGCGATTTCCCCGCGAGTTATCGGGTGGTCAACGCCAGCGTATCGGCGTGGCGCGGGCGCTGGCCGCCGACCCACCGGTGATCCTCCTCGACGAACCCTTCGGCGCCCTCGATCCAATCACCCGGCGCGAGATTCAACGGGAGTTTAAAACCTTGCAGCAGGAATTAAAAAAGACGATGGTTTTTGTCACCCACGATATCGCCGAAGCATTCGTGCTCGGCACCCGGATCGCCCTGCTGAAAGATGGGCAACTGATCCTATTGGATGTTCCCCAAGCTCTGCTCCAGTCCCAACATCCCGAAGCGCGTGCCTTTGCCGAATGCTTTTATGACGCGCAGAGTAGCGGGAGTTCGGTGTGACTTTGTTCGAGTTCTTTTCGCGCAACGCGCGCGAACTGCTGACGCTGACCTTCGAACACTTATTTCTCGTGGTGGTCTCTACGGGCATCGCGATTCTCATCGGCGTTCCGCTCGGCATTCTTCTGACGCGCAAACCGAGCCTGAGCAAACCGGTGCTCGGTTTCGCAAACGATCAATCTCTATCTCTTTCACGTAAGGATTCTCGGCGGTATCGGCGCGCGGACGGCGATTGTTGCCTTGGTGCTTTACGCATTGCTACCGATCATTCGCAATACCTTTACGGGAATCAATGGCGTGGATCCGGCCATTCGGGAGGCCGGCCGCGGCATGGGAATGACGGATCGCCAGCTGCTTTTCCAGGTCGAGCTGCCGCTCGCCCTCGGCGTGATCATCGCCGGCGTGCGCGTGGCGACGGTGATCTGTGTCGGCACGGCGACGATCGCGGCGGCGATCGATGCCGGTGGATTGGGACGCTACATTTTTCGCGGACTGAGAGCCAACGATAATGTGTTGATCCTGGCCGGCGCGGTGCCCGCGGCGTTGATCGCCATGGGTGCGGATCTCGCGCTTGGCTATGTCGAGCGCACGATTCAATTCAGCAGCGCGGTCAAAGCGAAATCGCGAAGGCTGCTGTGGTCGAGCGTCGTCGGGCTACTGGCGTTTCTCGGTGTCGCTTATTTCTTCGCCGGTAAAAGCGCTGGACGGATCGCAGGCGGCTCGAAGGATTTTACGGAGCAAGTGATTCTCGGCGAGATTCTTGCCCAAGCGATCGAAGGGAAAACCGGCCTGCCGGTGGTTCGCCGCTTTGATTTAGGTGGAAATCTGGCGCACGAAGCGCTGGTTGCCGGCGAGATCGATCTCTACGTCGAATACACCGGCACGGCGCTGCTGGCGATCTTGAAGAGTCCGCCGCTCACCGACCCGCTGGAAGTCTTGCGCCGGGTCAAATCTGAATACGCACGTCGATTTAATCTTGAATGGACCGAACCGCTCGGTTTCAACAATACATTCGCCATTTTGGTGCGCGGTGAAGACGCGAAGAAATTCAATTTGAAAACGATCAGCGATGCCGCGAAAGTCTCGGCCCAATGGCGCGCCGGCTTCGGCCAGGACTTCATGTCGCGGGCGGACGGTTATCCGGGGTTCGCGCGCACCTATGGTTTTCACTTCGAAGAAACTCGCGAAATGGATCTCTCGCTCACGTATCGCGCGCTGGTGGATAAACAGGTCGATCTGATCGCCGGTAACTCGACGGACGGTCTGATCTCGCGCTACGGATTGGTCCAACTGGAGGACGACCGTCACTATTTTCCGCCGTACGATGCCGTACCGGTGGTTCGGCAAGTGACGCTGGAAGCGCATCCCGAGATCGGCACGGCGTTAAAACAGCTCGGCGGCATCCTGACGGTCGATGAGATGAGGAAGCTCAATTATGCTGTCGACGGCGAAAAGCGCCAGCCACGGGATGTGGCGCAGGAGTTTTTGCGGCTGAAAGGCATCGCGCATTGAATACCGGCTTGTCCAATACCACCGGCGCGATCGATTAGATTCGACTTGAAATTATTTCAGAAGAGCGGCGCATTTCGCGCCCTCAGCTACCCTGACTACTTTTGGTTTTGGTCGAGCTATTTCGTGTCGAACGTGGGCTCGTGGATGCAGGGCATCGCCCAAGGGTGGTTGCTGTTCGAATTGACCTCTTCGCCGTTTTATCTCGGACTTTTCAGCTCGCTGCGGATGGTGATGCTGCTCAGTTTTTTTATACTCGGCGGTATCATGTCCGATCGTATCGATCGACGAAAAGTCATGCTCGCCATTCAGTGGATCTCGGCGCTGACCGCGCTCGGTCTGGCGGTGTTGGTTTCGACTCATGCGATCCGCGTCTGGCATATTTTCGTGCTCGGCGCGATCACGTCGACGACCTGGGCATTCGAACAGCCGGTGCGGCAGGCGCTGCTGCCGCAATTGGTCAAGCGCGAAGATCTGGTGAATGCGCTAGCGCTGAACGCGCTGACCTGGAACGGCGCCGGGCTGCTGGGTCCAAGCCTCGTCGGTATGTCGGTTCCGTACATCGGTATCGACGGTTGCTTCTATGTCAACGTCGTCAGTTATCTGGCGGTGATCGGCGCGCTGCTGCGCATGAACGTTCCCGCTCTAAACCATGCGGAGGGCCGATCAAGCGTGCTTCAAAGCCTGCGCGACGCCTTCGGCTACGTCCGGGGTGAAAGAATCATCATGACCTTTCTGTCGGTGTCGGCGATCTTCAACATATTCGGCCGCTCCTACATTACGCTCCTGCCGGTGTTTGCCAAAGATGTTTTGCGCCTCGGCGCGTCGGGATTTGGTTTCATCTCCGCCGGGCCGGGACTCGGCACGATCATCGGCTCTTTGACCCTGGCGACTTTGGGCCGAGTCGAAGCCAAACGCAGCCGCATGGTGACGATCCTGATCGCTTTCTCGGCGTGTTTATTCGCTTTCGCATTGAGTGGCGATGCGGGCTTGGCGTTCGGCTTTCTAGTCGCGGTCGGCACCTTGAGCACGGTTTTCGAGACGCTGATGAACACTTCGATTCAACTGCGCGTTGAAGAAGCGTTTCGCGGTCGGGTGTCCGGCTTCTACGGACTGACCGGTGGCGGTTTGCGTGAGTTCGGCGGTATGCAAGCCGGCTTCGTAGCCGAGTGGACGAGCGCCCCCATCGCCATTAGTGCGGGTGCGGTTGTGCTGGCGATCGTCGGTTACATGTTTCTCGGTTCTAGACTTAGGAATTTGGCGGAATAGAGGGATTGTCAAATTTCTTACTGAGGTAACAAACATGAAGTGGATATTTTTGCAGATCGGCGCGTTCCTAGGGTTTTGTTCCGTTGCGATGCCTGTTCACGCGCAAACGATCGATCGTGCTGTGCTCGCCTTCGGCTCCACGGGTCCGAATCTCACGCCATTCTGGGTCGCCCGAGACGCCGGGTTGTATCGCCAGTATGGTCTCGACGTCGACGTGGTGTTTTTCCGTGGCAGCACCATCGCGATCAACGCGCTGGCGACCCGGGATGCCCACTTCGGCGCGTTTGGCGCCAGCTCTTCGGTGCTGGCGAAGCTCGGTGGCGTCGATACGGTGCTGATCGCGACCGCGACCCCGGGTTTGCTGTTCTATCTCGTTACCAGGAAAGAAATCCGAAACGCGAGCGACCTGAAGGGAAAGAAGATCGCCGCCAGCCGCCCCGGCACGGATTCGGATCTGGCCGCGCGCGTCGCCGTGCAGAAGCTTGGACTTTCTGAGAAGGACGTCAATATTCTCAGTATGGGCACCGATACGGAGCGGATGTCGGCCATGAGCCAAGGTGTCGTCGAAGCCACCGTGGTGACCATCGGCGGCTATGTCGCCGCACAAAAACTGGGGTTTCACTCTCTCATCGACCTTTCTCAAGCCAACGTTCCCTATGAGGCGGCGTCGCTGATTACCACGCGCGCGCTCATCAAAGAGAATCCGGATATGGTCTTGAGGTTCACGAAGGGTTTCGTCGCGGCGATTCAATACGCGCAAACACACCGTGAGGCGACATTGAAGATTTTGACCAAATATATGCGCACCTCCGACGCGGATATCCTCAATGCCAGTTATGACTATTACGTTGGCCGGGTGATTCCGCGTACACCTTATGTTAGCGAGAAAGGCTTGCAGGCCGTGATCGATTTTATCCGCCAGCGCAACCCGCAGATAGTGAACGTCAAAGCGCAGGATTTCATGGATAACCGGTTCATCAAAGAACTCGATGAGAGCGGCTTTATCAAGTCGCTGTATGCGAAGTAGAGCCTTGACCGTGAGCATGAAACGTCAAGGCGACTTAACCGAACACGAGCACAAACCACGAACACGAGGTCGTGAGTCGACAAAGCGAAATGAAGTCTCCGCACCCGTTGCAGCAGCTTATGAAGATTGGCTGTTGCGAATCAGCTGCGCGTAGAAGCGAATGCAGCGTTCGTAGTCCTCAATCGAAATCCTTTCGTCAACGCCATGAATCCGCTTGGCATCCTCGGCGCCGAGGATGATAGGGAGAAAACGAAAGATGTTTCCAGACAGAGCTCGGTAATGCCGCGAATCGGTTGCGGCAACCAATAGCGCCGGCGCGACGAGAGATTGCGGCGCCGTTTCGCGGATGGTTCGATGAAGCAAGGCGAAGCTCGGCGATTCGATATCCGATACGTTGGACGGTTCGATTTGCACGGGTAGGGGAGTGATTTTTACATTCGGATCGCCGATGGTTGCCTGTACGTGCGCGGTCGCGCCGTCAATCGTTTCCCCGGGCGCCAGCCGCAAATTGATTACCGCGGTAGCTTTGGCCGGCAAAACGTTGTCTTTCACTCCGGCATTAAAAAGGGTCGGCGCGACGGTTGTTCGAATCGCCGCGTTTGTCAGAGGCGAAGCCGCTAACTGTTTTCTCACCAGCGGACCGAAGAGCCAGAGATTGGCCAGCGCCAGCTTGTTGTACCAGCCATTTCCGGTCCGAGAAATTCCAACATCTGGCGCGTTGGCCCCCTGAGGCGCGATGGAAACGGCCGGGCTTCGAGTCTTTGGATCGCGCGGCTGATGATGCCGATTGCTGTGCGCCGAGGCGGCGCGGAGCTATGCCCACCGGCGGTTTCCACGGTCAGTTGCAAGCTTAGATAACCTTTCTCGGCGACACCGATCAGGGCGACCGATGCAGTGACTCCGGGAATAATGCCGGTGAAGATATTCAGGCCTTCGTCGAGCACGTACTCCAGCTCGACGCCGCGCGAACGCAATAGCTCGGCAATTTTCGCCGCACCGCGGGCGCCGCCGATTTCTACATCGTGGCCAAAGGCCAGATAAACGGTTCGCTGTGGTTGAAAGCCCTTCGCCAATAAATTCTCAACGGCTTCGAGAATGCCCATGACACTGGCCTTGTCGTCGATCGCGCCACGCCCCCAGATGTAACCGTCGGCGACGTCTCCGGAAAATGGCGGGTGATGCCAGGCGGATTCGGTTGTCGGATCGACCGGCACAACGTCCATGTGCGCCATCAGCAGGATCGGTTTCAGTCGGGTGTCTTGTCCTGCCCAAGCATAGACAAGACTGTAGCCGCCGACGATTTCTTTCGTTAATCGGCGGTGCACCAAGGGAAAGGATTTTTCGATAAAGACACGGAGGCCGATAAATTCTCTCGACCCTGGATCCGCCGGTTCTTGAAATGAGATTGTCTTAAACTGAATTGCCTTGGACAGCCTTCTCGCTACGGCTTCGCGGTCGAGGGTGATCGATTGGATCGGCTCCGCGTGAATTTGGCGGGAAGTGAAACGGGCCGAGCGGATGACGATAACTGCGCTGAGAATGGCTAAAATGCCGAGAAGGATTAGCGAAAGATTTTTCATTGCCGCTGGGCGGATTAGATTCGTTCGAAACAGGTAACAAGTTCGTCTATTGACTGCAAATCGACGAGTGGCACGGCTGTCAATTTGACAAGCAAGAGAGGGTCGGATAATTTTTTAGCAAGTTACAAGTCAATAAAAACAGGAGGAACGATGAGCGATTTTTACACGGATTGGCTGGAGCAGTCCAAAGCCAATGAAAAGGCCGTGGGCGAATCCCCACGATTCACACGGTCGAAAGACCTCAAATGGGTGCGTACGCCACAGGATTTCAAGGCGGCGCTGATGATTGCGCCCGAGCTTGGCTTTACCACCGGCGGCAGCTGCATGATGCGGTCGGAAATTCCGGTGGGCTGGCACACCGGCAAACATCTGCACGGCGAAGAGGCGATCTATGTCGAGAGCGGCGATGGTTTCATGATCCTCGACGACAAGCGCTACGATTTTCATCCGGGCACGATCATTCATGTGCCCTACCGATCGACGCACCAACTGTTCAACGCCGGCAATGTCCCGGTGGGTTATATTTCCGGATTGGCCTGGCACCTGGAAGCCGCGGTTTACATGGGCAAGCTGGAACAGCTTGAATTGTGCGGCGAGAACGATCCCAAGGCAATGGCGGCGATGCCGAAAGAAGAGTCTTAGTATTGGCCCGAGGACGGTCGGCGCATCTCCATGCACCAGAGGCAACACGTCAAGTCGGACGAATCGAAACACGGCGCGACTTATTTTCTAATAGGTCGGAGCGGCAAGGACAACGGCTTCAAAGCCACGGGCGTGGCGATCAGCTCGATCTTTGTCGATCTACCGCACACCAAGAGCCATAGCCACGCCCATCCGGAGGCGTATCTTTATGCTCTCGAGGGCGACGGCTATTCCGAGATCGGCGGCAAACGCTACGATTGGAATCAGGGCGACGCCATCCATGTGCCGCCGGGCATGCTGCATCACCAGCACTTCAATCCATTCGATCGAGACATGAAAGAACTGCGTTTTGAATTCGGCGTGCGCTATTGGTTCGTCGACCAGTGGAAGGGATACGTCACCATCGATAAGCACTTGAAGGCGACGACGCACATGATCGATTGAAAATTCGCCCAAAGCGATCGGCAAAAAAGCGAGCCCGCTAGAAAGTTGGCTCGCTTTTTTGTGGGTTGCGCGAACCCTGTGCTTCGACGGATAAATTTTATATCCAGGTCGGAGCAGACCCGATGCGCCCTTGGTGAATTATTTGTTGCAACGGAAATGGATATCTTTTATAGAGTCAATTGATGGCCGAAGCACGCAATCTCACTAATGGCGAATCGAAAATGATGCTCGGCTTCATCGTGCGCCGGTGCGCTGCCGATATCGGTCATACGCCGTCGCCGGCAGAATTCGCCACCTGGGCGAACGGGCGGGTGCGCAATGGCAAGCATCTTTGTCTTTTCGGTAAAGAAATCTCACCCGCGATCGCGAAAGTGATGTTCAGCCAACCGGGTCGGCTGGTGACCGTGAGCGCGGAGGGCCTGGCGCGGATCTGGCGGGGCAACGGCCGCTAGTCGGCGCGGACCGCAATTTTGATTCGTGTTAGTAGCCCATGCGCGCGTCCGGTGGCGCGTTGATCGATAGTTTCTCGATTACAAACCTAGCGATCATCATCAGAGCGGCGAGCCACAATAAAATTATCACGGTAGCCGCCCACCAATTGCCCGGTAATTGCAGATTAGCCGACGCAGCCCTGGCGCGGCAGTCTTGAAGAGTCGACGCGGGTATCATTCGAGTCGCTAACCAAATCCCCAAGGGCAACAGCACTAGGTCGTCAAGGTAGCCGAGGATCGGAATTGGATCGGGGATCAAGTCGATAGGGCTAAGGGCGTAAGCGACGACACCTGCAATCAGGACCTTGGCATACCAAGGCGTGCGCGGGTCCCGGGCAGCAAAATAGAGCGCGACGACCTCTAGTTTGAGTCTTGCCGCTTTAGTTTTTATTTTTTTCAGCAACGCAATGTCGGCCTTTATTTCGCGTTCTTCGTTCGACGTTGCCCCTATCCGGTTGTCTTGTTATGCTTTTTTACACTAACATAAATCCTCGAGGGTTAGAGTGCTAGGGCAGGGAGCGACGTGAAGTTCGGGATCGCGACTATTGCGACATTGTGTTTTTATCTTCTGCTTCAGCATGGCGCCGAAGTCGTAGCGCAGGGGAAGGCGGAAAAGGACAAGATCCGCATCGGCTACGCGGCGCGCGCGGTTGCTCATTCAGTCCCTTACGTCTCCAAAGAGGCAGGGTTCTTTGCCGAAGAGGGAATCGACGCGGAAATCGTCCGGACCGCCGGTTCGATCGCGCCGATGGCGCTAGTCGCCAACGAAGTCGATCTCGCCATTATGTCGGCGTATTTGATGATCCCTGTTGCGGTGCAAAACAAAGACGTCGTCATGCTCGGCGGTTTCTCGCGTTACGCTTCGATGGTGTTCGTGGCGCGGCCGGATGTGAAAGGCGCGCAGGATTTAAAAGGCAAGATCGTCGGCATTCAACGCCCCGGTGACGCTTATGAAAAAAGCGCGCGCTTTGCCTTGCGCCACTTGGGTTTAGACGCGGACAAAGACGTAAAGATGCTGGCACTCGGCACCAATGACGTCATGTGGAGCGCACTCCAGACCGGGCGAGTAGCGGCGACGATTCTGTCGCCGCCGGGAACTCTTTTCGCGCGCAAGGCCGGGATGAATTTCATGGTTGACCTCACGGACCTAAAATTAGAGTACCAAGGCTCGACAATCACGACCCGCCGATCGTTCGTGCAAAGAAATCCGCAACTGGCGACGCGTGCTTTGCGCGCGATCGTGCGCGGCGTGCATCTTTTCAAATCTCGCAAGGAAGAGACGATGCGCATTCTCGGCAAATTTTTGGGCACAAAAGACCGCGAGGCGCTGGAGGAGTCGTGGGACTATGCCGCCAAGATGCCGGCGAAGCCGTATGCCGTGGAGAGCGCGGTGCAAGCCGTCTTGGATCACTTGAGCGAGAGCCAGCCGCGCTTCGCGCAGTATCGACCCGCCGAATTCGTCGACGCGCGTTTGCTCACTGAGATCGATAAGAGCGGCTACATCGATCGTCTTTACGGCGGCCAGGCGAGATAATTCGTAGAGCATTGCCCATGGAAAAACTGCGCGATCGAGATCACGGACAGTTTCGCTTAGTGTCCGAGTTCAAACCCCAGGGGGATCAACCCCAGGCTATCGAAAAGCTCGTCACAGGGCTCAAGCAAAAGCGTCGCAACCAGGTGCTGCTCGGCGTGACCGGCTCGGGGAAAACTTTCACGATGGCTAACGTTGTTGCGAGGGTCAACAAGCCCACGCTCGTGATCGCGCCCAACAAAACGCTGGCGGCACAACTGTACAACGAGTTTCGCGAGTTGTTTCCGGAAAACGCCGTGCGCTATTTCGTCAGCTACTACGACTACTATCAGCCGGAAGCCTACGTGCCGTCGACCGACACCTATATCGAAAAAGACGCGTCGATCAATGACGAGATCGACAAGCTGCGCCATTCGGCGACCAAAGCCTTGCTCGAACGGCGCGATACGCTGATCGTCGCCAGCGTGTCGTGCATCTACGGTCTCGGGTCGCCCGAGGCTTACTTCGAGATGATGGTCTATCTCGAAGAGGGAATGACCATCAACCGCGATCACATGCTGCGCAAGCTGGTCGACATTCAATACCAGCGCAGCGATTACGATTTTCATCGCGGCACCTTTCGGGTGCGCGGCGACATCGTGGAGATTTTTCCAGCTTACGAGGATCGCTCGGCGCTGCGCATCGAGTTTTTCGATGAAACCATCGACTCCATCGGCGAGATCGATCCGATCCGCGGCAAGCTTTTGCGCCGCGTCGACAAGGCGACGATTTATCCTGCGAGTCACTACGTCACCGGTCAAGAGCGCATGAAGCAGGCGATCCTCGGGATCCGCCAAGAGCTCAAAGAGCGTTTGCCGGAACTGCGCAATCAACACAAGCTGCTCGAAGCCCAGCGTTTGGAGCAGAGAACGCTCTACGATTTGGAATTATTGGAAGAGATGGGTTTTTGTCCCGGTATTGAGAACTATTCACGCCACTTGACCGGGCGCCAACCGGGCGAACCGCCGCCGACGCTGCTCAGCTATTTTCCCGCCGACTTTTTACTGTTCATCGATGAAAGCCACGTCACGGTGCCGCAGGTCGGCGGCATGTATCGCGGCGACCGCTCGCGCAAAGAGACTTTGGTCGAATACGGTTTTCGCTTGCCTTCGGCGCTCGACAACCGGCCGCTCAATTTCACTGAGTTCGAAGCCATGCTGAATCAAACCATTTACGTCTCGGCGACGCCGGCGGACTACGAGTTCGGCAACAGCGAGGGCGCGGTGGTCGAGCAGGTGATTCGCCCCACTGGTCTGATGGACCCGGCGATCCTCGTGCGGCCGGCGCGCAGCCAAGTCGACGATCTGCTGGACGAGATCCGCAAACGAGTAGAGCGTAAGGAACGGGTGTTGGTGACGACTCTGACCAAGCGCATGGCGGAGGATCTGACTGAGTACTATCAAGATTTAAATGTCAAAGTGCGCTATCTGCATTCCGACATCGAGACTCTCGAACGGGTGGAGATCATCCGCCAGCTGCGCATGGGGCAGTTCGACGTGTTAGTCGGGATCAACCTGCTGCGCGAGGGTCTCGATCTGCCGGAAGTTTCACTCGTCGCGATTCTCGACGCGGACAAGGAAGGCTTTCTGCGCTCCGACCGGTCGCTGATCCAGACGATCGGCCGGGCGGCGGGCGATAGATGTAACCGAGCGGCGGCGCCGGCTGCAGGCGGCATTCAACAAAAAACACGGCATCACGCCGCAATCGATCATAAAGGCTCTGGGGTCGCCGTTTATCAAGATCTACGATGCGGATTATGTCGATATCCCGATCGCGGCAGAGAAGCCGGCGAAGTACGGTCTGGCGCAGCTGCCCCGGATGATCCGCAAGCTGCAAAAGGAAATGAAACAGGCGGCGGATAGGCTGGAGTTCGAAGCCGCTGCGGGATTACGCGATCGAATTCACGAGCTGCAAAATCAGGAACTGGCGCTGCGCGAAGGCGCTTCGGAACCCTACAGCGTGACGTGAGTTGCGCGGCGCGTCAACGCGACTCGCTATCGGACGCATGGGTCACGTTGACCGCAAGCTCGACGGGATCGCGGCGCCGGGAGTTGGCTGGATCGTCGTCAGCGTCAGGCGACCCGTAACGAACCCAGCGCACTTTGGCATTGTCCGGCTTTTCGGTGAAGATCGTGGCGACGAAGAAAACCGCGATCGCGACGCCGCTCAACGAGTAAAGCACGAAAGGCTGCATCGAGCCGGTCGAAGCAATATAGTCGCCCCACTGCACCATAAAACCGAGATAGTAAGTGAACAGGTACGTGATCAGGAGGCAGATTTTAACCCGATTCCAAAGCAGAAACGGCAATAGGCTGGCGATGAAAAAGAAGACCTGCCAAATGGGGATGAGTTGGTTGAATACCCCGAGCCTCATCACATTTTCGATATCAAACATGGCTTACTCCAAGATTAAATTTGTCTGAAGTTTCGTAAAATAACGCAGTGCCTTGGACCAATAACAAACAAGTTTTATGCCATGACTGAACGGGCTATGGCCGGGAATTTCGAGGAAAGATTTACGGAATATTTGGCCTAAATAGCGAAAAATATGCACGCCAGGTCAAGCCGGTAGCGGCAAGAACCGGTGAAATCGTGACGTAATCGTGACAAAGTCGGGAGAGAAAACCACCTGGGTGTGCACTTCAGTCAAAGTCGGATCTCGATGAGTGTCGTTGCGGAAAAATGGGCCAACATGCCGTCGCGCCCAGGCGTCTATTTGATGCGGGATAAAGGCGGCAAAGTCATTTATGTCGGCAAGGCCAAAGACCTTCGCGCCCGCGTGCGCGCCTATTTCAGCAGCGGCGACGAACGATCGCAGATTCAATTTTTGGTGCGCCGGGTGGAGGACATCGAAACGCTGGTGACCGCCAACGATAAGGAAGCGCTGATCCTCGAAAACAATCTGATCAAGCAATACAAACCGCGCTATAACATTCGTCTCAAGGACGACAAGAGTTACCTCAGCATCAAAGTGACCACGGCGCATCCTTGGCCGCGCATTCTCGCCACCCGTAAGATCGTCAAAGACGGCAGCCGCTATTTCGGACCCTTCTCATCGGCAGTCGCGGCGCGGGAAACCATCGATATCATCGAAAAACACTTTCTGCTGCGTAACTGCACCGACCACAATTTCCGCAACCGCAGCCGGCCCTGCCTGCAATATCAGATTAAACGCTGCATGGCTCCCTGCGTGCTCCCCGTTTCCGCGGAGATGTATCGCGAGCAGGTGCGTCAGGCGATGCTGTTCATCGACGGCAAGCGCCAGGAATTATTGGGCGAGTTGAAACAACGGATGCAGGAGAAGTCGGATGCTCTAGAGTTCGAAGCCGCGGCGCGGATTCGCGATCAGATCCAGGCGGTCGAAAAGACACTGGAGAAACAGCGCATGGTGGCTCACTGGGGCTCGGATCAGGATATCTTCGGTCTCTATCGCGAAGGTGGCTTCATCGAGGTGCAAGTGTTGCTGGTGCGCCAGGGCAAGTTGACGGACAATCACTCCTATTCCCTCGAAGATCTCGAATTTCCCGACGAGGAAATCATCGCCTCGGTTCTCACCCAATTCTATCAGGGCCACCGTTTTATCCCCGACGAAATCCTGCTGCCCGTTGAGCTGGAAGATCGCGACGCGCGCGCAGAGTATCTGAGCGAGCGCAAGGACAAGCGGATCGAGATCCTTTGCCCGCAGCGGGGCGATAGGCGCCATTTGGTGCAAATGGCGCAAGAAAACGCCGCGCAGAGTTTTGCCGAGCGGCATGACCAGGAAAAGGCGCGAGAGAAAATGCTGCGCGAGTTGCAAGAACAACTGCGCCTGAAGCGTTATCCGCAGCGGATCGAGTGTTTCGATATCTCGACGATTCACGGCTCCCATGCGGTCGGCTCCATGGTGACGTTTGTCAATGGTGAGCCGGACAAAAACCTTTACCGCCACTTTCGCATCAAAACCATCGACGAGTCGTCGGGCGGCGACGATTTCGGTATGATGCTCGAAATGCTCAAGCGGCGCTTCGCGCGCGGCAAGGAAGAGGCCGATCTGCCGGACTTGATCGTCGTCGACGGCGGCAAGGGGCAGTTGGCGATGGCGCTCACCGCGATGGCGGAGATCGGCATTGAAGGGGTAGAAGCGGTGGGTCTCGCCAAGATGCGCGTGCAAGCGGCGGCGCGCAGCGCCGAGATCGAGAGAACCGAGGAGCGGGTTTTTTTGCCGGGGCAAAGCAACCCGGTGATTCTCAGGCGCAACTCCAATGCGCTTTTCCTGCTGCAACGCGTGCGCGACGAGGCGCATCGCTTTGCGATCACGCACCATCGCAAGCTGCGTTCGCGGCAGACGCTTATTTCCGCCCTCGATAAGGTTCCCGGCGTCGGCGGCGCGCGCAAGCGCGCACTTCTGCGCGCCTTCGGCAGCGTCAAGCGCATCGAGGAAGCGACCCTCGAAGAGTTGCTCAAAGTGCCGTCCATGAACGAACGGGTGGCGCAGGAGCTCCTGCAAGCTCTGCACGGCGCAGCGCAGTGAGCCTGGATATGGCCGAGGAACCTGTACCGCCTGAAATACGCGCTAGCGGCCTCCATCCATCGTCCTGGTTGATCGTTCCGACGCTAGCGCTCCTCGGCGGTCAAGCGGTCGCCGCTGCACCCTGGGCCATCCCCTCGGCAGCCGGCGCCGGCTTGCTGTTGCCGCTTGCCTTTATCGTTTCGCCGCGCCGGCGGCGCCCGGCGCTGCTCGTGCTTCTCTCCGCGCTGACTTTTTCTTTGGGTTACCTGCGCCATCGTGCACTACTCCATCCGGAGTTTTCCGAAAAGCATTTGCGTTCGCTGATGGATGGAGAATCGCGGCTTTATGTGGAGGGCACGCTGCGCCACGAGCCGGAGAAGCTGACGAACCGCAGCCGCTGGCAGCTGCGCTCGGAGCGCATCTGGCATCCCACCGGCGCGCAAGAAATCAGCGGTGACATCCTGATAAGCGTGCGGGCCGTGCGCCGCGACTGGCGGTACGGCGATCGGTTGCGGTTTTGGATTCGCCCGGCGATCCCGCAGGGCAGCGGCAACCCTGGAGGCTTCAACTATGCCACTTATTTGGCGCAGCGGGGCATTTATGTCACTGGATTTCTGGAGAACGACGAAGAAGTTGAATTACTGGCGCGCCAACCCGGCGCGGCGCGGGAGTATATTGAGCGGCTTCGGCGCGAGATTCGCCATTTCATCGATGGCAATTTTTCTCCAGCTAACGGCGCGTTGATCAAAGCGCTGGTGGTCGGCGAAATGGGCGGCATCACGAAAGAGGCGCGCGCTGCTTTTACCGCCGCGGGCGTCAATCACGTGTTGTCCATTTCCGGCCTGCACGTCGCCATGCTCGGCTTGGTGGTATTCGCGCTGATTCGTTACGGCGGATCGTTCAGCACGACTTTGCTGTTGCGCTGCAATTTGCTCAAGCTCGCGACTTTTGGGTCATTCGTCGCCGTGGTGTTTTACACCGCTCTCGCCGGCGCGATGGTGCCGACGGTGCGCTCCGCAATCATGATCGGCGTTTACGAATTGGCCGTAATGCTCGATCGCGAGGAAGAGGTGTTCGCCAGTCTGACGCTGGCGGCGCTGCTGATCGCTTTGATTTGGCCCGCGGTGATCGGTGACATTTCCTTTCAGCTGTCGTTTCTCGCAGTGCTCTTTATCGTCTGGGGCATGCGCAAAATCCACGACTGGTTTCCAGTCAAAAAAACCGACGAGCTGCCGCAGGAAAAAAGCTGGGTTCGGCAGCGCATCAGGCAGGGTGGCATGCACCTCGCCGTGCCGCTCTTGGCCACGCTCGGGACCGGCCCCCTGATCGCGCACTATTTTGGCCATCTGTCACTGGCCGGATTTATCGCTAACCCGCTGATCGTGCCGCTCGTGGGCTTTGTCGTCGTGCCGTTAGGTCTCAGCATCGGTTTCTTGTCGGTCGTTGCGCCCGAGATCGGCGTCTTTCTCGTCGGTGCGGCGGAAAAATTGTTATCTTTGACCGCCTGGATGGTCGATCTCTTCGCGCGCCTGCCGCTGGCGAACTTCGGCGTGCCGTCGCCCAATGCCTGGGAGGTCGCGATTCTCTATGGGCTCCTTCTAGGTTGTTTCGCGCTCAGGAAAAGATTCCATTTGGGAGTGATGGTCACTGTAGCGCTCATCGCGTTCGGCACGAGCGGCGCGTATTGGTGGGGCGAACGCCAACAGCGCAAAGAATTGCGTGTGACCCATCTCAACGTCGGGCAAGGTAACGCGGCCGTGATTGAATTGCCCGGCTCGAAAGTAGTCCTGATCGACGCGGGCGGCGCCGCGACGGCGGATTTCGACACGGGAGAAGGGATCATCGCACCGTTTCTGCGCTCACGGAAAATTCTCAAAGTCGATTATCTGGTTGTGACCCACGCGCGGATCGATCACTACGGCGGCATGCGCACCATCGTCAATGAATTTTCGCCAAATGAGTTCTGGTCCGGCGCGGCTAAGGGACAGACCCGTCGTTTCGAGGATCTCGAAGATGCCCTGGAAAAATCGCGGCTCATGCGCGTGGAAATGCACGACCGCGTGCCCTGCCGCCTTATCGAGGTCGTTAGATTTTGCGTGCTTCATCCGGCGGCTGACCGAGCCGCGGAGGGCGCCGTGGTGATCCGCATGGAATACGGCAAATTTCGCCATTTGTTTTCTAGCGATATCGACAAGCGCGACGAAGCGATGTTAATGGCGGATAGCGGACAACTGTCGAGCGCGGTCATGACCGTGCCGCGTCATGGCAGCGCGACGGC
>VBKX01000258.1 GCA_005879435.1 Deltaproteobacteria bacterium | reverse complement strand
GATGCTTCGCTCGGATTGGATTCCGGTCGCTCGCATCAATAATCCCGCACGCAGCATTGAGCGAAACGAACTCGTTGAGCGCCCTAACCAGGTAGCCATTCCATCCGCGGGTCATAGGATTTAAACCTCCTTGACCTCTTCCATAAGCATTATGCGTGCCAGGCACGACCAGATCTCAGGATCAGACTTTCGTGATATCAACCTCAAAGAAGTTGCTAAAGATTGTTATGCCAGGCCTCCAAAGCCCCTCCTTTCAAACGTGTGCGCTCGTTGACTGCTCGCAGCGTTGACGGCGGGCGGCGTACGTCCATTGCTAGCAGTTCAATGTTCGCGATTCCCCGTATCGGGGTTTCCGACCGAACAAACCGCCGTGGGCTATTTGATTACGTCGGAACCAGGAGCTGGCTGAGATTGTTTCGAGAGATGAAGACCGACGAATACGACTATCACAGCTAGACTCATACGGACGGCCCATTCGATCGGTTTTGGCGACGCGCCAAAAATATGTCTGATAAAGGGGTCCTCGAGGCTCATTTTTCCCGACACCTCGCCGAGCACGGCCGCACCAAGAAGCACGAGCCAGCCGAATCGGCTCATGAGCATGCTGACGAAGACCGCTCCGATGACTACGATGGGAATACTGAGCCCAAGTCCGAAGAGCAGCAGATAAAAATTTCCTTCCGAGGCGCCGGCGACTGCGAGCACGTTGTCGGTGGACATGATGAGATCGGCCAGGATGATGATCCAGATCGCTTGCCAGACAGTTGTTGCATCTCTGACTTTCGTTTCACCGCCGTTACTTTGACGCAAGAGTTTGACAGCGATCCAGAGCAACAAAATACCACCGGCAAGTTGCACTAGCGGCAACTGTAAAACCTGCGCAGCGATAAATGTGATGATGACCCGAATGCAAACCGCTCCGACAGAGCCCCAGATAATCCCAATCCGTTGCTGGCGGGACGGCAACGTTCGGACCGCCATGGCGATCACGAGCGCGTTGTCACCGGCGAGAGTCAGATCGATGATAACGATCTTGAACCAATCGAGAATAAATTCCCAATCCATCGAGAGTTCCTTTTTCGATATCGGACCGAACCTTTACCATTGACGTCAAAACAAAACAATCGGCTTGCCGACGCCATGACTTAGGTCAGGTTTGAAGGAGGTTATCTTCTCCTCAAGGTCCGTATTAACTATCCTGGAGGATTCTCTCGATAACGTCCACACATTCCCCGCATTCCCTGGCCGCGGAAACGCGGTTGGTTCTCTTCGTGCGGACTGGTTCGGGAAAATCAGCCCAAGTGAAGGCGAGTCTGACAACCAGCGCCCAGCGCCAGTGTTTTTTGGCGCTCGAAGTAGCACTCACGCGTGATTACGCACCCACTGCAAGATCCACTCGTTGGTTTCTTCGGGCGCCTGCCAGAAGAAACCGTGTGATTGTCCTTTGAGGACTTTGTACTCGGCGTTGGGAATGCGTTTGGCGAGGACTTGAGCTTGCGCCACGTGATTGCTTCCCACCACGTCGTTGTCTCCGACCACGACCAACGTCGGCACCGTGACGTCGCCTAGCCGGTGCGTTGCCTCCCAGTTGTGCCGAGCGATACAGAGCTGAAGATACTCGGCGAGTCTGGCGTGATGGCTCCATACCATTTCGTAAAAGGCCTGCGCCTTATCGCGATGCTCGTTTCGATAGGCCGGCGTGAAATAGGTATCCGTATCGCAGATCTCGTGCTTTAAATATTTCTCGAAGCCCATCTCGATGAGATCGAAGGCCAGACGATAGGGTAGTCCGGGAACGGTCTCGGAACCCTCGCGAGCGGCGGGGCCGGAACCGGCGGCGGCAAGGATCAGGCTTTTGACCTTGCCCGGAAAATTTAGCGCTAGCGAGAGACCGATGCGGCCGCCCATGGAATGGCCGATGATGTGCGCCGAGCGCACACCCAAATGTTCCAGTAGCGCGGCGACGTCATTGGCCATCTGATCGATGGTGCAGACACTCTTGTAATGAGTGGAACGCCCGCAGCCGCGCGGGTCATGCACGATGACTTGCAGCGAGCGCGACAGCGGTTCGACTTGTGTTTCCATCCACACGTTGCCGGAAAAGCCGGTGCCTGGAATAAACACGATCGCTTCGCCGCGACCCTGAGACTCATAGTAAAGA
>VBKX01000032.1:2783-3261 GCA_005879435.1 Deltaproteobacteria bacterium | reverse complement strand
AAACAGAAACTCCAAGGTGCCCTTGAGCGGGATGTCGGTGCGCGCGATGAGCCACGCGAAGTATGAGCCGACGAGCAGGGCAATCGCCTGGCGGGCCGCCGCCAGCGTGAACGTGTTGGTTATCGCCTTGATGATGCCCGGCGTGGTGAACGCTTTTACCCAACCTTCCAGCCCCCAAACGACCGGTTGCCCCGGGCGCGCGGTTTGAAAGCTATTGAAGATCATCAAGCACAATGGAGTAAGCACAAGGAACGCGACGATGAGCAGTAGCACAGTCATCAAAAGCGACGGTAGATAGAAAGAAAAAGCCGACGGCTGCCACGGCCGCTCGAATGCCACCGGCCGACGCATTACGCCTGTTTTGTCGCTCATGATCGAACCTGCGCTGTTACGCAGTTATACGGGGGGTTGAGTAAATGTTCAATCGTCATTCGCGGCAACATCGTAGTTCATGTCCGCCGGGATGCCTTTCTTGGCG
>VBKX01000032.1:0-2720 GCA_005879435.1 Deltaproteobacteria bacterium | reverse complement strand
TCGCTATATTCGATGAGCGTTCCGCCCTGTTTCACTGAAGTGTAGACGCCGGCGCGAATCGCACCGACGCGTATTCCCAGCGGGAACTTCTGACTGCCGCAGCGCAGCGCCAATTGCAGCGCCGGTTCCGCGCCCGTATTGAAGTGCTGATGAAACCAATTGGTCGGCGGGCTGAAAACGCTGCCCGGCAGCCAATCGACGCGCACGACCTCGTCACCGAAACCGTTCTCATACGGTCGCGTGCCCAGATGGTTCGGCCACATGAGTAAATAACCCTCTGAACGTAGAATCACTAGCACAGCGCCGCCGCCGTGAAAATGGGCTTTGTGATAGCGCCCCACCGGCCACTCGGCAAGATGGCCGATCAGCGTATTGTTGGAAATCTCGAACTGAGTGAGATTCACGCCCGTGCCCTTCTGCTCTTGAGCGTCGATCACGGCTTTACGCGCGTCGGGAATGAAGTTGGTTTCCCAAATCCATTGCCTATTGTTGGTCGCTAAATAACGCTCATTGCTCGGCTCGAAGTAGCGCGCTTCGCCGTCGTATCGGTCATTGAACGGGAAGTCGTTGTTAAATACGAACTCCTCGTTGTGATAGTGATCGAGTGCCATCGGCGCCGTGGTGATCGCCAGGAAAATCGCCGGCTCATTGGAGTAATTCATCAGCCGGTGCAGCGTGTTCATCGGCGGCGAAAACAAACTTCCCGCCTGCCATTGAAGATTCTGCGGCACGCGGTCGCGCTGTTGAATCTCCGCCACGCCTTCGCCTTGCATGATAAAGATAACTTTCTCGTACAGATGGCGCTCGGGCAGCGTCGAAGCTCCCGCAGCCAGCTTACCGACATACACGCCCGTGATTCCTTCCAGGCCGCGCAACTGCACATAGGCGCCCTCGCAACCCAAGCGCTTCCAAGGTTTAAATTGAAGATTACGAACGTCCGTGGCGCCATAGCCGTCGACGATCGGTACGCCTTCCTTTTCCATGAACCGTTCGTAATAGGTTTTGGCCCGCGGCCGGGCGGTTCCAATCTTAACGACTTTAGAATCCATATTCTCTCCATCTCCTTTTGACGGTCTTCGCCATTTCCCCTGAGATCGAGGTGCCCAGCGGCGGATAACGATCGCCGCCGTATTGCTCTTGCGGCTGCAGTTGCCAATTGATTGTCGCGTCGAACAGCACGCGTGTCCACGAGCCATGGCCGTACTTGACTGAATTGCGATCTTCCAACGGCACGCTGGGATCGAGCATCGAGCCGCTGGTGCCGCCGAAAAAAGAAATATCGCCCAAGCCCGCGTTCACGCGATAACAAAGCGCCCATTCGATCGCTTCCCAATCGTGAATATCGATGTCGTCGTCGACGACGATCACGTGCTTGGCCGCGTAGTTTCCCAGGTGACAACCCCACAGCGCAGTGGCGACCTGCTGCGCGTGCCCGCGGTGCGACTTGTGAATTTGCACGCGCATGGTCTCCGGCCACTTGCCGCGCCACACCCCGGTGATGTTCGGCACGCCGGCCTGCTCTAGATAATGCCAGGCCATTGCCGAAAACGGCCGAAAACGTCGCCGGCGTCCAAGTCGTCCCCTCGTTGGTTCTTCCCGGGCTCGAGCCGGTCAAGCAGCCGTGAAAGATCGGATCGTTGCGATGGGTGATGCACTCGACACGAATGGTGTGCTTGGGTGATTTGCTGCCGCCGTAATAGCCAGGATACTCGCTGAACGGCTCTTCGAGCGTGAATGTTGTTGGATCGGCCGAGACATAACCTTCCAGCACGATTTCCGCGCTGGCAGGAACCAGGAGATCGCTCAGTTCACATTTGACCAATTCCACCGGCGCGCCGCGCAGCGAGCCCGCCATTTCATACTCAGGATAATTCACCGGCGTTGACGCCGCGACGAACAGCGTCTGATCCCACCCGATCACGACGGCCACGGGCATTTCCTGGCCGCGGCTTTTATATTTACTGAAGTGCTTCCCCCAGCCCTGCGTCATGGCAAGCAAAACACCGATCGTATTCTTGCCCGTGATCATGCCGCGGTAAGTTCCGCCGTTAAGCAATCCGGTGTCCGGATCGCGCGTGACTACCGTCGCCGAGGTCATGATGTAGCGGCCGCCGTCGAGGGGATTCCATTTCGGCACCGGAAAGCCACTGAGATCGACGGCGCCACCGCGCACGATATTTTCTTTGACCGGACCTTTGCCGACCATCACCGGTTTCAGCGGGCGCGAAAATCGCTCTTTGAAGATCGGCACCAAATCCCGGTACGAAGTCGATTCAGGCACGCCGATGAAGCGGCACACGCGCTCTCTGGTTCCCGTGCCGTTGGTGAACAAACGCCGGCACAGGGAATTCTTGTGATCTTTGATGTTTTCAAAAAATAGCGCCGGACCGAACTGACTCGACACTTCGCGCGTGATCGCGCCGAGCTCTTCGTCCCAATCGACTTGCGCGCCGATCCGCTGCAGGTCTTTTCGTTCTTCCAAGTCGTCGATCCAGTCGCGCAGATCTTCAAATGCCACGGCAGTTACCTTTCCATCGTTTGAGCAATGTCGTACTTTGCTGCTTGCTGGCTTCCCAGCCAAACTTCGAGGCTAGTGGAGCGATGGAGCATCGTATATCGAAACCATTACTCCACTACCCCCTACCTCCATTTCCCCAACTCTCATGTCCCCAGCAGCTTGCGCGCCACGGCCGCCGCCGGCTCTCTAATTTTATTGATCT
>VBKX01000257.1 GCA_005879435.1 Deltaproteobacteria bacterium | reverse complement strand
TCCCCTCGGTTCGTCCTGAGCGGCGTCGAAGGACTCCGACATATTTTTACATGGAGCTGGTTAGGATTCTGAAGGAGTAAAATGAGTAGTGAAAAACCCACGGCGCTCGTAACCGGCGCGGCGACGGGCATCGGCCGCAGTGTCGCCATCGCGCTCGCCAAAAACGGATATGACGTGGTCGTCAACTATAGCCGGAGTGAAGATGCGGCGAAGGTCACGGCACGGGAAGCAGAAGCAGCGGGAGCCAAAACTTTGCTGTGCCGCGCCGATGTGAGCGACGACGCGAGCGTGCGCGCGATGCTCGCCGCGACGGAAAAAGAATTCGGCCGGCTCGACGTATTGATCAACAACGCCGGCACTACCGTCGACGTCGAACCGAAGAATTTCGAAGAAATGACCGTCGATGCTTGGAACCGAGTTTTCTCGGTCAATGTGCTCGGTTTATTTCTTGTCACTCGCGCGGCAACGCCGCTGCTGAAAAAGTCGCCAAACGGCTGCGTCGTCAATACGTGCAGCATCGCCGGCCTGCGGCCGAGCGCGCAGCCTTTGCCCTATGCCGCGAGCAAAGCGGCGGTGGCCAACTTGACCGAGACGCTCGACAACGCGCTCGGCCCGCAGATCCGCGTCAACGCCGTCGCACCAGGCTGGATCGAAGGTGAGTGGATGAAAAGGACGCTGGCAAAAAACTATGAAGGGTTGATGGCACGCCGAGCGAAATACACGCCGCTCAACCGTTGCTGCACGGAGGACGACGTTGCCGACAGCATGCTCAGCTTGATTTTGCATAACCACTTCGTGACCGGCGAGATCATTATCGTAGACGGCGGCTTCTCGAGCACGACGTAACAATAAGTTGGTTCCACGCGTTCCAATCGTTCCAAATGTTCCAATCGCAACAATACGGAACAGTCGATTGAAGTTTCTAAGATAGTACTCCGAGAACGTTGGAACTACTGGAACGGTTGGAACGTATGGAACAGTCCGAGCGTAGCGAGGACACAAGATGTTAGACGGCGTTGTTCGATTTCCCTCGGAGTTTGCTGCGCGATATCGCGCCAAGGGATATTGGGAAGATCGGGCTCTGCGCGACGTTTTTGACGAGACGTTCAGCCGCTACGGCGATCGGGTTGCGATAGTAGACCGTGATCGGTTGGTTACTTACAGCCAACTGAATGATCGCGCCACTCGTCTCGCTTTAAATCTACTCGACGAAGGATTCCAACCGCTCGACCGTGTCGTGGTGCAACTGCCCAACGTCGTGGAGTTCGTTTATCTATATTTCGCTCTGCAGAAGATCGGCTGCATCCCGATCATGGCGCTGCCGACGCACCGCTATCGGGAGATGAATCAATTCGCAGAGCTTTCCGGAGCGGTGGCGTGCGTCACTCCGGACCAAGCGAAAGACTTCGACTATCGCGAGCTGGTTAGAAGAATTCGCGGTGCGAACAAAACCGTTAGGTTCGAGCGGCCGAGCCAACGCTCGGTTACCGATCTGAAAAACATTCGCATCGACCCCGAAGATCCGGCGGTGTTTCTATTGTCGGGCGGAACGACGGGCATTCCCAAGCTGATCCCGCGCACGCATAACGATTACATTTACAATTCAAAAATCGCTTCGGCGGTGACCGGCGTCGGCGCGGAAGAGATATTTCTCGACGTGCTGCCGTTGGCGCATAATCTGCCGCTCGCCTGCCCGGGCTTGCAAGGTTATCTTTTGCACGGCGGCAAGATGGTCTTGTCAAACTCCACACGGAGCGAAGACATTTTCGCATTGATCGAACGCCATCGAGTCACGCATATCGCCGTGGTGCCGGCGCTACTGATACGTTTGATCAACGATCCGTCGATCGGTAGGTTCGACTTGTCGTCGCTGCGAGTGATTCAGAGCGGCGGCCAGCGGCTCCAGCCGGAGGTGCGTCGTCGCACTAAGGAATTGATCCCGAACGTTATCGTGCAGGAAAATTTCGGCATGGCTGAGGGCATGTTGATGTTTGTGCGTTTCGACGATCCTGAAGATGTGCGCATGGAGACCGTCGGCAGACCGCTGAGTCCGGATGATGAAGTTAGGCTCGTTGACGACGACGATCACGAAGTCGCGCCCGGTGAAGTCGGTGAGCTGGTTGCCCGCGGCCCGTACACGCTGCGCGGTTACTTCGGCGTGGCCGAATACAACGCGAGAGCGTTTACCTCGGTTGGCTACTACCGCTCCGGCGATCTGATGCGGCTTCATCCTTCGGGAAATTATATAGTCGAAGGGCGCAAGAAAGACCTTATCAACCGCGGCGGCGAAAAGATCAGCGCCGAAGAAATCGAAAATCTCATTCTCACCCATCCGGCGGTGCAAAACATCGCCTGCGTGCCGATGCCCGATCCGGTGCTCGGCGAGCGCATGTGCGCCTATGCGATTCTGCGCGGCGGGAATACCTTGACGTTGCCGGAGCTCGTCGCTTTCCTCATGAGCGAAGAGATTGCCAAGCATAAACTGCCGGAGCGCTTGGAAATCGTCAAAGAATTTCCCTTGTCGCCCTTCGGCAAAGTTTCCAAGAGAGATTTAACGGAGAGAATAACGCAGCGGCTGAAATCCGAAGGCAAACTCTGATTCCCCGATGGCGAGAGGAGAAAGACCCATGCGCACCGCTCATCGTATTTCGCTACGCCGGCTCGCAGCCGTATCTTTGATCGTCGGAGTTTCGGCTTTCCACGCGCAGCGTGTGCTCGCGGTCGATAGACTTGTCGGCCTGCACTCGGCGCAGGTGATGTCGCAGTCGATGCCGTGGATCGCGCAGGAAGCGGGGCTTTTTAAGAAATATGATTTGGATTTTCGGCTGGTTTTTATTCCTTCTTCGCCGGTGGCCACCGCCGCGACCCTGAATGGCGACGCGGAAATCGGCGTCACGGGAGCCGTCGGCAACGTTCGCGCCTACGTCCAGGGCTTCACCGACTTGGTCTTCATCGGCGGTATCAAAAATATCCTGACCCATAGCGTGCTTGGCAAGCCTGACATCAAGCGCCCCGAAGATCTCAAGGGTAAGAAAGTCGGCGTCGGACGATTCGGCGGTAATACGCATTACTTCGTCATCCAGGCGCTCAAGCGGCTCGGTATGGACGCGACCAAGGATATTCAAACCATACAAACCGGCGGTGGACCTGAGACGCTTGCCGCGCTGCTGAGTGGTAACCTCGACGCGGCGGGGCTGGTAGCCCCGGGCGATTCGGCAGCGGCAGCGCGGGGATATCGCTATGTGATCAACGGTCCCGAGTTGCGCATCCCGTACGGCGCCGCGCAATTCGTGACGCTTCGCTCGGTGATTACCAAACGTCGCGCGGTGCTCGGCAGATTCATGCGCGTGATGGCCGAAGCGTCGAAAATTCTTCATACCGACAAAAATTTTGTCTACAAGGTTTTGGGCAAATACCTGCGCATCACCGATACCAAGGTGCTCGACGCAGCGTATCAATCTGAGATTCCCGCTCTGGAGCGCCGTCTCGAAGTCAGCGAGGCTGCGCTGCAGGCTTCACTCGACGAAATCGCGCCGCAGGATGCACGGGCGAAATCGATCAAACCCCAGGACATGATCGATCGGCGCTATTTGGTCGAACTGGAAAAGAGCGGCGTATTTGACAAGTGACGGTAGGCATGAGGCGTGAGGCAGGCGCGAGAAAGAGAAAAGCAAAAACTAAGACATGGGCGCGATCGATATTCATCATCACTACGTTCCGGAACAGGTCATCGGAGAGGCGAAAGGGCATGGCGACGCGCTGGGCATTGAAGTGTCCGAAGATAAGGATGGGACCTTCCGATTTTCCTTCAATGGCGGTCCCCGGTATCCATTGCTGCAGGGCTTGACGGATGTGGAGCGGCGGCTGGAGATGATGGAAAAGGGCAAAATCGCGCTGGCGGCGCTCGATCCGAGCACGCAGCTTCTCGGTTATGATCTCAGAGGAGAACAGGCGGAGAGCTGGTGTCGCGTCTACAATGAATGCGTCAAAGAGTTCCTGGATAAATATCCGGAACAATTTACCGCAATGGCCGCGGTGCCGATTCAAGAGCCGGCGCGCGCAGCGCGTGTTCTCGATCACGCTGTTACCGAACTCGATTTTCGCGGTGCCTACATTGCCACCAACGTCAATCATCACTATTACGACAGCGAGGACTTCGATCCTTTTTGGGCTAAGGCACAGGAGTTGGACGTGCTGGTCTTCATGCACCCGGACAATCCCGCCGGAACGGAACTCATGGGCTCGTTTGGCCTGCGGCTCGTCTGCGGCAATCCTGCTGACACGACGTTCTCTCTCGGTCTGCTGATTTACAGCGGCGTATTCGACCGGTTTCCCAATTTGAAAATTTGCACGTGCCACGGCGGCGGATTTTTCCCCTATCACCTGAGCCGCTTCGATCGCGAATTCGCCACGGGAAAGCAGGCGACCCGGCGCGCCGACCGTCCCAACTCGCCACGTTGCACTGCTACACCGAGCGCTTATCTCAAGAACCTCTACTTCGATACGTTGGTGTACGACGTCGAAACTCTCGACTTTCTCCGGCGCAAAGTTGGCGCGGAGCACTTGATGCTTGGAACTGATTTCCCTTATGTCCTCGGCGATTGGCAAGGCGTCGACAAAGTCGAAGCGCTGTCTTGCTCGGATGCGGAGAAGCAAGCGATTCTCGAAGGCACCGCGAGCAGGTTGCTGAAGATTTCCGCGGCTTGAGAAATATCGGCCGGTGGCCGCCGGGTCTCAAATCATGAATGATGCCGTTCCCTTTGGTCACCGCATCCTACGCTGACTAATTATCCGAACCCTTCGTGTCCTTCATGCGGCTCCGTGGTGAAAGTTAGTGCTTTGATCCTTTTCCGACACGCGTGCGTAGCCCTTGCGACGTGCGAGTCACGCCCACGACGTTTGTGAGTTGACACCCGCTGTTACGGTTGATAGGTTCCGCGCAGTTTAACCGTTCATTACGAGGCGACATGACGATGGAAAACATAAATAGCCAATTCGTCCTGTTCACCCAGCCCGGCTGAAGCAGCTGCCTTAGAACGAAAGAGTTTCTTTCGAAAAAAGGCATCGACTTCCTTCCTCTTGACGTTTTGAACGACCCGACAGGCCGAGAGCGGTTGCTCAGGCTGGGCGCCCAGACCGTGCCGGTGTTGGCAAAAGGCGACCAGTATATTTTCTGCCAGAACCTGGAGGACGTAGCCGAATTTGTTGGCTTGCAAGGCACCGGACACACGCCGTTGCCTCCCGAAGTGCTTGTCGAAAAATGGACCATGGTGCTGCGCGCAGCGCAACGATACATCCTTCAGATTCCCAACCAACGACTCAGCGAACGCGCGATCGACAACCGCGACCGCTCGATCCGCCTGCTGAGCCATCATATCTTTCGCATCGGCGAAGCCTTCCTCGAGACGGCGATCGACGACGTAGAATACTGGGCGAACAATGCCAACGTGCCGCCCGCAGACGGGAGCTGCTCGACCGGAGTGGAAATCGCGGGATATGGCGACGGTATTATTCAGCGAATTGAAAACTGGTGGAGCCAACTCGTGGACAAATCCTGCCAGCAAAAGGTCAGGACCTTTTACGGCACACCGCCGATGCACCAGCTGTTCGAGCGTTCCACTTGGCACTCGGCGCAGCACGTGCGCCAGTTGATCGCCGTGCTCGAACGCTTCGGTGTCGAGCCGAACGGCAGGCTCAGTACAGAAGACCTCGCCGGTTTGCCTTTGCCGGAACGGATATGGGATTAGCGCGATCCTTGGCGTAAAGAGCACCGGTCCGTAAGGCGCACGGGCGAACGGAAAACCCTTTGCGAAAATGTCGCTTGTAGACCCACCTATTGCGCAAAACGACGGCGCAACACAGAAAACCAAAATGACATCCTCTTAGTGGTCTCGTCGCGGGCTGCCTCTACCCGGAGAAGGGAGAAGATAAAGATGCGGCAAAAGAAAATCATCGGAACTCTCTTGGCTGTGGCTTTAGTCGGGGTCGGGGCCCGACCCGCAACGGCACAGGATGGTTCCAGAAAGCTTCTGGTCGCCTATGCGGGATTGATATCGACGCACACGAGTGTCTGGCTCGGCGAAGATCAGGGATTTTATAAAAAGCACGGGCTCGACGTCACATCTGTTTTTACCGGTAGCGGCTCCGTAACATCGCAGGCGCTGATCGCCGGAGAGGCTAAAGCGGCTTCTACCAGTGTCGGTCCCACCGCGGCCGCCGTTAGCGCGGGAGCCGATCTCGTGATCCTGGCGGGAACCATCCATATTCTCCCTTATCAGTTTTGGGTTCTACCCCAGGTGCGTCAGCCCGCCGATCTGAAGGGGAAGAGAGTCGCGATCAGCACATTTGGCTCTGGCAGTCACTTGGCGGCCGAAGTGGCGCTGAATTCGCTCGGCTTGGATCCCGTGCGAGACAAGATCGCGATCATGCAGGTCGGAACCCAGCCGGATAGAGTCGCGGCGCTGGCAAGCGGCAGGATCGACGCGACGCCTTTGGAGCCTGGATTCGGACAGGCGGCAAAAGACAAAGGGCTCACGGTACTCGTCGATCTGACTAAAACTGATGTTCCTTACTTGAATACCGTGCTCGTTGCGTCGCGGCGATTTATCAAAGAGAGTCCGCAGCAAGTCGAGTCCTTTCTCAAAGGCACCATCGACGGCTTGGCTTTTCTCCCCAATCCAGCCAATGAAAAGGCAGTCAAGAGCGTGCTCGCCCGGCGCTTGAAACTCAATTC
>VBKX01000256.1 GCA_005879435.1 Deltaproteobacteria bacterium | reverse complement strand
GCGGCGCCAGCGCCACGCTGCGGAACGACGGCTCCCTGCGGCGGGAAAACTCCAGGAGTTGGCGCACGATGCCGGCGATCCGGTCGATTTGCGAGCGAATGATCTGCAGATTATCGGCGATTTCTTCCTGACTGCGCGAGCGGCGCAACAGGAATTCGGCGCGGCCACCAATGATATTGAGCGGCGTGCCGATCTCATGCGCCAAACCGGCGGCGAGCTGACCGACCGAGGCCAATTTGTCCGACTGGCGCAGACTGCGTCCCAAGTTTAAACGCTCCTGTTGCTCCTGGACGAGTTTGCCGTACAAGTCCTGCAGCTTTTCGCACATCTGATTGAATTCGGAAGCGAGCAAACTGATTTCATTTCTTCCCTCGACTTCAAGGCGCTTTTCCCAGCGTCCTTGCTGCGTTGAACCAAAAACAGAATCACCACCGAAAGCACAGCGATCAAAATCGCGGCGGTCATGATAATGCGGTTACGCCGCGCCTCGAGCGTCAGGTTGTAACCGGTGCCGCGACGACCGAGAACGAACGCGCCGACGAGACGATTCGAGCTGTCCAAAATCGGTTCGATCCGATAATAAACAGGATTGGCCGGGCTCTCGATATATCCATCCACGCCGTTTCCGTCAGCGAGCACCCGCCTGGGATCGATACTGAGTACGGGTGCGGGATCGAGGTTAGGAAACTCTTTGGTGTCGGTCAGCGAGACCGAGACTGCTATCCGCTTGCCCGAGCCGTCGTAAACCACGATTCCGTGTATATTCCCCGAGCGACCGAGGCTGTCGATAAAGTTCTGCGTTGCTTTGACGTCCTTTTCCTCGCCGTAGATGTAGCGCAGAGCGGCCTGAATCGAGCGGCTGAGCCCTATCATCCCCACGCGCATTTCTCTCACTAGGTTTTCTCTGTCCTGTTGAATGCTCCAATACCCGTGGACAAACATGGTGATGATCACCGTTGTCACCAAACTGACAATGAGTTTTGTTCGGAGCGTCATGCTGGCTCTTGACATATCGCACTGCGCGCAGTGCACATCTTCAATACGCATAAGCGAAGGGCGAAGAGGTTTTCAACAGGCGACGTTGTTCTTCGATTCTGTGGCAATTCGCACCGATATGTCGAGTTCTGCAACAGAGAACTAACGTTCAAGATAATCAAGGCTTGCTCAAAGAAGACGAGCGCAAATCGTTTCGCCGTGTCAATTTGCAACATTCACAACCTAACTCGATATGCCTAGTTCATTGATTTGTCGACAGCAGCAATTCTTTCAACGATGGCATCGCAATTGCTGCACCAAATGCCGCGGACATGCTAATCAAATTCGCCATGTTCGACAAACTCTAGATGGAGGCTTATCAATGACAATCATCAAGAAAATTTGCAGCGCGCTATTGTTAATCTCGCTGTTTGCGCTCGCCGGATGTCCCGAGGTAGCTCAACAGAGCGGTGGCGGGTCTTCGTCAAAGGAGCCGATGGACCAATAGCGTTTCCACGAGCCAAATCGGCGGCCAAACAAACGTCATTTCCGCTGACAATGAAGATGGGGATAGGGTTTATCCCCGCTTCACCCTTTAACTATTAGGGGAATGATCGACCGCCTAATTAATTAGCCCAGTGGAATTTTGACTTGCTCCCTGGGTGATCCAAACGGAGAGTTGCGCCTACCTGTAAAGTTGATCGAGGAAGCCGGATTTCTGGATCTCGTCGATCAGGCTAACATCCCAGTTGTCTTTTTCAGTCAGCCGCTTTGCTTGCGGAAAATCCTGCGCCGCCAAATCGAGCATCGCGCGCACCGCTTCTCCTTGCGGGCGCAGTCCGGGTTCAACACGGGTTGAGATCTCCTCGTAAAGATACGCCATGATTCCCAGATCGGGATTGCGCACGTAGGTGGAAAATATCTTTAAGCTCTCGTCTTTGTGCAATTTTAGATATTGAATCCCTTCCATGTAACCGCGCAGAAAACGCACCACCTGCGGCCGGTTCTTTTGCAACACGGCGGTGGACGTGTTCAACCCGCCGCCGACGTTGGCCACGTCGATCTTCGTGAGAATGCGCATGCCCGCTTTCTCGGAGATCATATCCGAGGGCGGTGTAAACATCGTCGCGTGGATCACCCCGCTCGAAAGCGCCGCCACCCGCGCCGCCGGTCCGCCATCGCCCACCGAAAGGAAGGTTACGTCTTTGCTCGCATCCATGCCGTTGTCACGCAACAGCTTGACCACCCGAGCGTAAGCGGCGTCGCGCCCTGGCGTAATACCGACAATTTTTCCTTTGAGATCGCGGATTGTCTTGATGCTCGGTTGCGTGACCAGCGAATATCCCAGGGTATTGGTCGTCACGCCGACTCGGATAAGACCCGCGCCCTGGAGGATCGCCGTTGTCACGCCGAGATCCGAGCCGATGATAAAGTCGACACTGCCGGCGATCAGCGCTGAAACTGTGCGCGAGCCGCCGCGCAGAAAAATCAGTTCAACGTCGAGGCCGTGTTTTCTCCAGATCCCCTTGTCGGCTGCCACCCACGATGGCGCGAAGCCGGTGGCAAGCGAGGGAAATCCCACCCGAAATGCCTCCGCGCTCCAAAGCGCTGAGCTCGAACCGAACAGAAGCCCAAAGATAATCGCAGTATGGATACGATAACGACTCATGCGCTGCCCCTCGTTTTGAGATCGATGATCGCTTGCATGGCGCGTCCTGATTTCATCGGCTTGAACGACTTGAACGATTTGAACGGTTTAAACTCCGCCCCTCCGGAGCGATCCTTCTTGCAGAGAATCTTCCACATCGCAATTGCCGTACAGCAATTCTACTCCCCGAAATTCGTTTAACGGTAGCCTTCGGCTTGCATGCTGAATAGCCGAGCGTAGATACCTTCCCGGCGCAGCAGTTCCTCGTGGCTGCCGTTTTCGGCGACGCGCCCTCCCTCGATAACCACGATGCGGTCGGCCATGCGCACGGTCGAGAATCGATGCGATATCAAAATCGCCATTTTCCCGTCGGTGAGCTCCTTGAAATGTTGAAAGATTTCGTACTCGGTTTGCGCGTCCAGCGAGGCTGTCGGCTCGTCCAGAACGAGTATTTCCGCGTCGCGCATGAAAGCTCGCGCCAACGCTACCCGCTGCCACTGGCCGAGGGATAACTCGTGGCCGCCGTGAAACCAGCGGCCGAGCATGGTTTGGTATCCTTGCGGTAGATTTTCGATCATCGCGTCTGCTCCGCTTTTGCGCGCCGAGTCGACGATCTTGTCCATGCGGTCGGCCGCTTCGATCTGGCCGAACCCGATATTTTCGCTGACCGGCAAATGATAGCGCACGAAATCTTGAAAAATCACGCCGATCTTTTGCCTAAGGTCGAGTGGATCGAGCTCGCGAATGTCGGTGCCGTCGATCAAGATCGTGCCCTCTGTGGGGTCGTAGAGCCGGCTCAGGAGCTTGATCAAAGTCGTCTTCCCAGCGCCGTTGTGTCCCACCAGCGCGATCTTCTCGCCGGGAAGAATTTTCAGATCGATACCGCGTAAAACCCATTCGTCGCTCTCCGGATAGCGAAAACCGACGCCGCGAAATTCAATGCCGCGGGTGAGCGAAGCCGGCAGTTTCTCCGCCGGCGTGGCGACTTGCATCTGCGGTTTTAGCTCGAGAAATTCAAAATAGTGCGCCATGAAGAGATTATTTTCGTAGATGTTGCCGACGCCCGCGAGAATGGACTGAAACGTCGATTGGCCCTGGCGAAAGATACTCAGATAGAGCGTCATATCGCCGAGCGAAATCATCCCCTGAACGGTGCGCCACACGATCCACGCGTAGGAGCCGTAAAATCCCAAGGTCGCGACCAGTCCTAAACTGAAGCCAACCAGCGCGCGCCGGACCGCGAGCGATTTGTCCTCTTGGAAAAACTTGTCGAACAGAGTCTTGTAACGCTTCAGCAAAGTGCTGCCCAGGTTGAAGAGCTTGATTTCTTTGGCCGCGGTATCTTCGGTCAACAGCCGGGAAAGATAATTGATCTGCCGCGTTTCCGGGGCGCGCCGCGTGAGCAGGCGGAAACCTTGCTCCGAAAAACGCGTCTCGGCGATGAACGCGGGGATGCTCGTCGCCAACAGAATCAACACCAGCCAGGGACTAAAGCGCAGCATGAGCGCAGCAAAAGAAATCAAGGTGATCATGTTCTGCACGATTTGAAAGGTGTCGTTGATCAGCTCCACCGGTTTGTAGCCGCCCTCGCGGCGCGCGTTCTGTAAGCGGTCGTA
>VBKX01000255.1:13426-14948 GCA_005879435.1 Deltaproteobacteria bacterium | reverse complement strand
CAAGGATTTTTTCAGGGCGTCATTCTGCTCGGGTTGGATCTCGCCTAGCATTCCATCTTGCACCAGTTCGACGTATCCCATCATTACGTTGATCGGCGTTCGCAGCTCATGGGACATGACGCTCAAGAATTCCGATTTGACTTCGTTGGCTTTTTCCAATTCGGCGGCTTGAATTTTTATTTCCTCGTGAAGCTGCGCGTTGTGGATCGCAACGGCAACCTGACCCGCGAGCGTGTTGAGAAACTGAATCTCCTCTTTGTCAAACTCATGGCTCTCTCTCGTGTAAAACCCGAGAACCCCCAGGGTCTCTCCCTTGGCAATCAGCGGTACTCCCATATAAGAGACCAAACCCTGGGTCAGATAAAACTCAGGAGTTTTCAAACGAGAGTCGAATTGCAACCTTCGCACGATCAGCGGCGCGCTGCTTTCGAAGACGATTCGCGCAATCTCGAGTCCATGACTCCGTTTATTCCTCTTCCAATCTTTTTCCTCGAGATTGCGGCAGGTCGCCTGCAGCAGAGTGCGGCTTTTCTTGTCATAGAGTTGGATGGCTATGGCGGAGTAGGACAGTAGGAGATCGATCTTCTCCAGGAGAATCTCCAGGAGACCGTCAAGATCCAAAGTAGAGGTAATGGCCAGATTTATTTCGTGCATGGCGCGGATACGCACGTCTCTCAAGCGGAGCTCTCTTTCCGCTTGGGTGCGCTTGCGGCGGACTTCCGCTTCGGCCAATTCGCGTCTGACGACGGGAAGCAGCCGCTTTAGATTGCCTTTCATCAAGTAATCCTGGGCGCCGGCGCGCATGGCCTCTATGGCGGTGTCTTCCTGGATGGTGCCGGACACAAAGATGAAAGGAACGTCGAGTCCAGTCGCTCGGATTAGGCTAAGCGCGTCGGTCCCTCTGAAGCGCGGCATGCTGTAATCGCAGAGAACCAGGTCCCAGGGACAGCCGATAATGGCGGTGGTCACCGCTTCAGCACTGTCGACACGTTCCATTTGCAAATCGAAATCCCCACGCTTCAGCTCCCGCGCCAACAATAGAGCGTCATCTTCTGAATCTTCTATCATCAATACTCGCAGCTCTTGTGTCATTTGCGGCCCCTCTCGGTTTAGTCAGCGATCGGAAAACATGGCAGTAGTCGGATTCTCGATATCGATAGAGCAATGGGTATGCCTGCCAAAAAAGTGGCCAATACCGTTGTTTATACGAGTTATTTTATCGTATGGGGGCGGTCCTGCCGCTTCAGGACTGACATAAATGGCCACCGATACAGCAGAGTGACTTTTTTTAGCTTGGCTTTGCCGAACTTTTTGACGATTTCTGTCATTCTTTAACGGGCAGATAAACCAAGACCGTTTTCCTTGACACGTTCGCGTGCGGGATGAAACAATCAAGTTGCTTGGCAGGCGTGGGTCTTGAGGAGGTTTGATTGGCTATCTTGCAAAGTGAGGTTGTGCCAAAGAATTCCGGCGCGGCTTTCGAGGTCAAGAAAGGGCAGAGAGTCAGGATCGCGGGGAAGAG
>VBKX01000255.1:0-13392 GCA_005879435.1 Deltaproteobacteria bacterium | reverse complement strand
AGACCAATCAGATCAAGATTTTCATCAGCACGGGTGACATTCTTTACTCGAAGCGCAACAATCGGATGTTGACGATCGTCGAGGACACGTTCACCGAAGGACGCCATGATTTGCAGAAGGGAATGTGCAGCCGCAAGCGTTTTGAAATGGTAGCGCAGGGGCAATCAAAGCGCGTCTTTGCTGAGGGACTGGACATTAATCCGAAAAACGCGGAAGAGATTCCTGATCATGGCTGCTGGGAGAATCTCAGCAGTGCCGTTGAGCCGTGGAACATCCCGCCCGACGACGTTCCGAGTCCGTTCAATATTTTTCAGTGCATGCGCATCGATCCCGACACCGGTATCATGTACGACACGATGATTCGCCCGAAGGAAGAGACGCATATCGATTTTCGCGCTGAAATGGACCTGCTCGTCGCCGCCAGCGCGTGCCCGGAGTCGGGCAGGGGACAAGCGATTCGAGTGGAGATCTATGACGAATGATATTGCGCGTTCGATAAACTTGTATTGCGACCATTCCGCGAGTGTCAGATCCTTCACTTCGTCGTTCAGGATGACATTAGACGGCCGCCGTCAAACCAATCTCAGGTAACAACCTCAATCACGCCGATACTTCGAACGTCAACTGCTGTCGCGCGGCTTTGTGATAAGCGTCGACGCAAGCCGCCTCGGACTTTTCTTGGGGCGGAGCGATGATTCGCGCGCGCGCGGAGAATCTTACCGGGCTGACATCGAACGGAAAGGGATCCATGATGACCGAGCCTACGTCGTTGGGCTTGATAGACAATCTTACGGTTTCGTTGCTGTCATAGGAAACTCGCACCGGGGCGATCGCGTATTCTTTGAACTGATTTTCAGACGCGTAGCCGTCGCAGCAAAAGTAAAGCGACAGCAAGTCGAAAATCTGCAGCGCCATATAGTTGTACGCGAGCTCGTTTTCAAAGTTGGGATTCTTGGCGGCAAGAACTTTTTTCATTTCCGCCTGTTTGGCTTCCAAATCTTTCTTGGCGTTCTGCACGGGCAGGCTTCGCTCGCGTAGCCTGCCTGCCGGCTCGGTGAAAATGTTGTAACGGTTGTGCCAAAGTCCGGTGCGATGCATGGAAACCAGCAGGCCTGCATAGGGGTTTTGCGAGCTAAGCCAATCGACGTTTTTGGCGTATGCCTTGAGTTCTACAGTTTCGAAATTCGGCACATCTTCGCGGTGCGCGTAGGGACGCCCCTTTTCGACATTCATCGGTGGGCTGCCTTCCCATTCGCGATAGCCGCTGTCGTGATACGTGGTGGCGAAGACCATCGTTTCGTACGGTCGCAGCTTCGAAAAACGAGCGTTGCCCCAGTGGGCGGCGAATTGGGCCGACAGTTCGGCGTGATCTTCCTGTAGAGCGACGTAACATCGTCCATCTTTAAGCTCGCGTATAACCATTTCGTTGCCTCCTTATGTCTGTAAATCTTTTGATCACTTCTGAAACGTTTTTGTGGCCACTCGAATCGGCCGATCAGCTGCATCCCGGCACTTCTGTAACGCCAAGCTCTGCGGCTAATCCCACGAGTTCCGACCAGGTTTCGTCGTCGAGTTCGACGCCATGTTTTTGCTGCAGCGCTTCTCTGCGTCTACCGGCCTCTCCCGGTAAAAGTATTTCCGTGAACCCTGGCGCGAGCTTGGTCGATTTTATGAAAGCAATTAATTCATCCACTCGGTCATAAAAGCTATTTAATTCCTGGAATTCCTCAACCGCGAATGCCTGGAGAAAAACCCCATTGATGCCGTGGCCGCCTTTGTCCCACCAGTTTTTCCCCTGCCCGTTGCCGGAAAGTAGACCGCCGAGGATTTCAGTAACCAGCGCCACCCCCGATCCTTTGTAGCCGCCGAACGGCATGAACACGCCGCGTGGCGGGCCGCGAAAGGTTTTGAAATCGGTGGTCGGCTTGCCATGGCCGTCGAGCAGGACACCGTCCGGGATCGGCTCATTTTTCGCCACGCGTTTTTGAATTTCACCCATGCTCATCGATGCGGTGGCAAAGTCCAGAATGATCTGTTTGCCATCTCGAGCCGGAATTCCGAAGGCCACCGGGTTGGTGCCGATAATCGGCTTCATGCCGCCGTAAAGCGTTGTGGTCGGCGAGCCTGTGCACACCGCGCCCATGCCGACGAGTCCCTGTGCGGTGGCCATTTCCATGTAGTCCGCCAGCCGTCCGGTGTGACCCGCCCGGCGCAGCGTAACGATGCCGACGCCGTGTTCTTGAGCTTTCTTGATCGCCAGATTCATGGCCATGTGCGCAGCGATTTGGCCGATGTAGTGATGGCCGTCGAGAACCGCGGTGACTTTGCCTTCGCGCTCGATCACGGGCCTGGCACTGAGATCGTAGGTCTTGTTCCTGACGAACGCCAAATATTGATTAACTCGCGTGACCCCATGCCCGGCGTAGCCGCGCAATTCAGCTCTGACCAAAAGGTCCGTCACGAGCCCCGCATCGGCCTTCGGTATGCCGCCGCCGATCAACAACTGCCTGCAGAAATCGTGAAGTTTGACGTGATTGACTTTTGGCACGCTTGACCCTTTTAGTTTTGATGCACTGGGAAATAACGCCGCAACCACTCATGAACGATATTCGTTAGGCGCGGATTTTCCTCGTTGAAGGTGAAGTGATCGACATCGGCGAGCAAGTGTAGCTCGGCTGGCTGTTTCGCCTTCTTGAACATCTCGATGGACTCATAGGTCGGTGTCACCGAGTCATTGGCGCTATGCAGCAGCAGCAGCGGGCGAGGCGAGATATTGCTGACCTGATCATCGGCGCGAAAGTCGTTCATGCTTTGCGCCGTCTCGGCGGGAAATTCCATGATCGAGCCGCTGCTCATGCGATTGCGCAGTTTCTCCGGGATTGGCACGATATCGTAGCGCGGCACCATCAGCGACTTGCCGGTGCGCTCGCGATGGCGCTTGCCTTCTTCGAGCATGTTGGTGAACTTCGCCCATGCCTCCGGCGTCGGATGCTGGCCGCGGAACTTGCGCTCACCGTCGCCCCATCCGCCGCAGGAGATGACGACGGCGACACGCCGATCGGCGCCGCCGGTGAATACGGCCACCGCCGCGCCGAAGCTGCTGCCGACCAAGGCGATTCTTTGTGGGTCAACTTCCGCGCGCGTCGCTAGGTACGAAAGTGCATTGCGCGTGTCGGCGACTTGATCCAGACAGATAATTCTTCCGTGCTCGCCTTCGCTCTCGCCGCAGCCGCGAAAATCGATGCGCAGGGTGACGTAGCCCCATTGAACAAATTGCTTCGCGACGACCGATTGGCCGTGGCCGTCCTTATTGCCACCGAACCCATGCAGGACGATAAATGCCGGCCTGCGCTTGCCGGCTTTGTAATCGGGAGGCGTGTCGATGAGGCCGGCGATTTTCAATCCGTCGGACTGAAAGGAAATGTTTTCCGCCATTGGACTAACTCCTCTTTTCTTTTTGCTGAAGTTCGTTGCCCCAGAGTTCTTTCAGAACGCCGGTCTTTTCCAGTTGCTCGGCGAAACTGTTGTCGATGATCTCGGCGGGCTTTTTTCTTATTTGCGTGCCATCCTCGCGCGCATTCTCCACCGCCTGTGCCACGGCGTTTACCGGCACCGTTAGGCGACGATTGACCAGCGCTTTGGCATAGGCGTCATAGGCGGACTGCAGGACTTCTTGATCGTTGATACTGAGAATTTTTGATAGAGCGGCTTTGCTTTTATCCGGATTCTTTTCGACAAAGTGAAGTGCTTCGCCCAGGGCCGCGACAATTTTTTGCACGAGCGGGGGGCGTTCTTTCAGGGTTTTGGAATTCGTAAATATCGAACTGTAAATCGCCGGCACTTCGAGCTCGTTGAGATTGTAAATAAGCGTGAAACCGTCGCGCTTGGCGCGGACGTCTAAGGGTGGTGTTAGAAACGTCGCCTGCGTGAGTCCCTGCAACATGGCGTTGTAAGGTTCGAGCTGACCTGTACCGCCGATGTGCAGGAGTTTGACCTCCTGAGTCGTCAAACTGAATTTCTTCATCACGGCTTTTGCCAGCTGATCGGTCAGACCTCCGGGGCGCGACAGCGCGATGGTTTTGCCTTTGAGGTCCTGAGGTCGCTTGATCTCTTTGCGCCCCATCAACACCCACGGTAGGCCGACGATCGTCGAGCCGATCAGTTTTGCGTCGGCGCCGGCGGCGAGACGCGGAATCATCGGGTCGGCGGAGCAATAGACGAATTGAATTTCATCGGCGGACAATGCTGCAAGGCTAACAACACCGCCACGTAGGGTCACATGCTCGATCTTGAGTCCGTACTTGTCGAAGAGACCGTTGAAGAGAGCGGTGTAAAAATGGATGAAGCCGCCGGTGATCGAACAGGTGCCGACGCGGGCGAAAATTGGCGCTTCGCCGGGCTTAGTCAGGTAGGGGTTGGCGTGGGCGCTGGTAATAAATAATGGGAGCACGATTAGAGAGAAATTTAGTAGAATTCGACGTGAGCGACCGATCGGGTTCCTTTTCTCTCGATGGGGAAAGGTTAGGATAGGGTTGGCGAGTCGGCCCGTGCGTGGGTGACTGTTCAGCCCCACTCTAGCTCTCCCCCGTCCAGGGGAAGAGAACAGGAAATTAGGGAGGCGAAAAATGACTCCTAATCTCTCCTTGAATTTTTTTGCGACCATTACTCGCTCACCCCCACGGTCCCATGAAGGGTTCGCCAAGATAGGCATCAGCGTCGCCTTCCAAGGCTTCGGGCCAGTTATTGAGGGAATATGTTCGCCTCATCTGCTTTGGCCGCGGTTTTCCGTCCCAACCGATCTGTTCCATCGCGTAATAGAGTTGCAGGGTGTGGCCGTCGGGGTCGCGGACGGTGGCGGAGAATTCGATGCCGGGGTGAAGCTCGGCTGGAATCGACTCCGTCACTTCGACGCCGTTGTTTCGAAAAAACTTGACGGCATCTTTGAGCTGACGATAATTCGCGAGCTGGATGCCGAATGCGGCGCACTTGGAGTGCGGACTCAAGCCGAGCGCGTCGCGCAGCTTCAACGGCAGTAGCGCGACTGAATGGTTTTCGGTATTGCAGCGCAAAAACAAACAGCGCTCACCGCGCCAGACGACCTCTTCGGTCAGAGTGAAACCCAGTGTGTCGCGATAAAACCCGGCGGCGGCTTCCATATCCTCGCTGAATAAATAAACCGGCCCGAGACGGACGATCTTGAAAGGGCGGGCGAGAAGGACGCCGTCAACATCGTAAGTCGCCGGAAGTGTGTCGACATGCCGGTAACCGGAAAAAATGTCGACGCCGTTGGCGCGCGCTCGTTGCACTTCTTCGAATTCAGAAACCTGCGGCAGCTCCGGCGGCTTGTCGAAGCCGCGATCGTACATCGCTCTGGGTTTGCTGTGACCATTCCAACCGATCTGCTCGATGCCATAGTAAAGCTCGTTGCTCTGGCCGTCGGGGTCGTAAAGATAAGTGTGCCAATTAGACCCCGGCATGTCCCGCCCCGAGCGTTGTTGCTTGATGCCGCGTTCGTTGAACCACTTGATGGCGTCGCCGACTTCTTTGAGGCTGCCTACCTGCCAGGTGATCTGATTCACAGTGATACCGGGTTGTTCGTGCCGGCCGAGCGCGTCGCGCACGCGCTTGGGAAAGAGGACCATCGCATGATGATCATTGCCGTAACGGGTGAAGTAGCCATTGGGATCGCCGAGCCCGGCGACTTGGGCTGGGTCTTTGGCGCGTCGCGCATAATCCATGGTGTCGGATATGCGAAAGCCGAGCAGATCGACGTAGAAACGGACCCCGTCTTCCATATTGGAAAGATTGAAACCGAAATGGCCTAGGCGGCGAATCTTGAACGGTTGGTTTAAGATTACGCCGCCGACGTTGAAATTTTCTTTGGCGCCTGTCATCGATTACCTCCAAAGAGCGTTCGGCCCCTCTATACAATCTTTTCTTCGGACTCACAATGCGAATTTGAGAATTAACTTGCAACCATCCGGTCGCTAGTTTATCAATAGCCTTGCCGATTCAAAAATGCCGAAGTGTCCTTCAAGCGTAATCGGAAATAGCATTAACCCAAGGAGGTTCATAATGTCACTCCAAGAATTGCACTCCAACGGCAAAATTCATTGGCCGGGGGATGCCCGCATCGCGGTATTCTTAAGCTTCGATTTTCAAGGCGGCGAAGACGTGAGGCCGGACAAAAACGGTAAGATGAATCATGAGGAGTACACCCAGGCCGAGTATGGGCCCAACACGGGAATTTGGCGGATTTTACGAATTCTCGCGTCGCACGAAGTTAAAGCCACGTTCCTCACTTGTGGCGGCATCGCCGAACGCTATCCCGAAGCCGTAGCGGCGATCACGGCCCAGGGGCATGAAGTTGCCGGCCATGGTTATCATCACGAAGTGGCCCGGGATCTCGCCAGAGATGAAGAACGAGATGTCATCAAGCGCACGACGGATATGATCCTCAATCGCGCCCAGAAACGTCCGTTCGGCTGGCGCTCCTGCACGCAGAGTCCGAATAGCTTGGAACTCCTCTTTGAACAAGGCTACCTGTGGAACAGCAATTCTTTTTCCCACGATCTGCCTTTTGTTTGGCAAAACGGCAAAAAGAAACTGGTTGAATTGCCGCGCCAACCGTTCGGCGATGGGCGCACCTACGGTCATCGCGATTCGGGGAATCCGAACGACACGTTGGTGATTTGGAAGGCGATGTTTGATCAGTTTTACGAAGAGTCGAGCTTGGCGCCGACATTTTGCCCCTTCCAATTTCACCCCTACATCTCCAGCCGTCCCGGTAGAGCGAAGATTCTGGCGGAAATCATCGGCCACATGAAATCACACAAGGGAGTGTGGTTCGCCACTGGCAGCGAGTTAGCGCATTGGTGGTTGGCAAAAGGCTTTTCAGTGGACGTAGCGCCCGAGCGTGTATCAAAAGTCGCGTAAAATTAAGATAGGGTAGGGGTGCAGCCTGCTGCGCCCCTACAACATTTTACGACCTGAACCAGTAGCGAATTTTCTTTCTCAACCCTCGCCCCATTCGTCTTTTCAATTCAAACCAGATGCGTAGAAACCAGTTTCGCGAGGACCACGCGAACGAAGTCGACGTGGTGATCCACTGATGGTTGAATTCGAAGTCGGCTTTGAATTTCCGTATTTGCAGAGTTTTGCCGAATTTTCTTTTGAAAATTGCCTTGACGCTGACGGTATTGCGAGTTTCGACGAATACCGTAATGGTCTCGACCGGTAAGAGCGTCCGCACGCGGGCAATTTTCTGCGCGAGAGCAACTTCGTTCCTGGCGCTAAGTTCGACAATGTTGCTCAGAAGCTCCGGCTCGAGCAGATTCCGTTCCACGATTGCTCTGCGTAGGGTGATTTCCTGTCCGCCATCAATATCGTAGCCCGCCAACACAAGATAGGTTTTGTGCTTCGACGTCTGCATGGACTTCTGCCACCAATCTAAGGCTCGATCCAAGCAAACGCCCGATGCCTGAGAAAGCCGCTGGGCGTCAAGTACACCGTAGGGCATTGCGACGATGACGATGGAAATGGCGGATTACTCCTTTACTCGAAACGAGGGCGTGATTGACTTCACGGCCCGTAAATCAGCACGTCGAGCGGTTTGCCGCCGACCGCAAGATCGGGACAACGCGCTGAGCGCGACGAGCAAATCCATCTCGGCGCGAATATCCATATAGTTGCCTTCTTTAGGGCGAACTTGGGTGTGCTTCATTTTGCCGGTCACACCGTCGATCTTCATGTGCTGATTTAGATTAAACGGGCTCGGAATATCTTCAGGGATAATCCCGTAAGGGGCGACGGCTTTCGACAGATTCTCGTAGCAGCCGTGATCGGGAATCTCCTTAATCTCCCGCGGATAATATACGCCGAGCCGATTCTCCTGTTGCGCCAAACGGAACCGGTAGCCGCTGCACATGCCTTTTTGCAGATCGTGTGTGCCTTCCGTGTTGCCGTCATGAACAATCGTCATCATATGCTGATTGTTCCGCCCCATGAGCTTGTGACCGGAGGTGACGAATAATGTCATGTTGTAAACTTTAGTGCGCGCCTGGTCGAAACGTTCGCGCAGATTGTCCAAACTTGAAGAAAACGAAATCGACCGTGGTTGTCGCGCTGATGCGGATGACCTGGCTTTTCCTTATCTCGGCCGAACAACCGGTGTTGTGCGGTAGATGAGCTTGGCGGATGATGTTCATCTCAGTCCTCCTCCTTCGCCGATCGAGCGAAACATTTAACGGTTCTTATAAAGTGAATCGACAAAACCGCCGGCCACCAACTCGCGGATAAATCTCGAGTCGGCGAAGCGCTGCGGCATGATACCCGGAGGCAGGAGACGGCTCGCGGAAATCTCTTCGAGAATGGTTTGAATCGCGGCCGGTGTCGCTTCGGGCGCGCGCTTAAAATATTTAGTCGCGTAAACGTCGTAGACCTTCTCCGCAGCGGGTGTCGTTTTCTGTTTCGTGTATTTTTCCAAAACGGCGAGTGCCGCCGTCCTGTCGGTTTTGAAGCGATGAATCCCCTCGACGTAAGCTTTCATGAAACGCGTTATCAAATCGCCATGACTTTTCAGGAACGCTTGGCGCGCGGCGAACGGACCGAACGGATAAACCAGCCCCGACGTGGAAACGTCAGCGAGGCGATAATATTCCGCGGCTTCGGCATTGAGCGTTTCAGGTCCGGTCGACAGCACGCCGCTCTGTACCGCCCCGCCTTTCAACGCCGCGAACACTTGCGGTCCCGAGCCGGTTTGAAAGATCGCGACTTCTTTGTCGGGCTGAAGGTTCCATTTCTTTAGCAAATAGCGTGCGACAAAATCGGTGGTGGCGCCGATGCGACTGACGCCAAGCTTGGTGCCCTTGAGCTGCTCCGGCTGTTTGATGCTCGGCAAAGACCAGAGCTCGAACGGCAACGAATCGATGCTCGCGCCGAGCAAGACAACGTCGGAGCCTTGAAGATTTGCCGCCACGGTTGCGCCAGCTGCTGTAAAGGCAATCGCGACATCGCCCGCAATCAACGCCTGCAGCGACGGCGGACCGCCGGCAATATAAATAAATTCGGGTTCGATGTTGTACTTCTTAAATATCCCGGCGTCCTTCGTCAACCAGAGCGGGCCATAGACGACGGCAATCGAAGTGTAGGCGATGCGCAAAGTTTCAGCGCCAGCCGGCGTGGCGCAAAGAAAAAGCAATGCAAGTATTAGCTGCTTCACCGCGATTCGGCCGTCGCCGGAGCAATTCTCCCTGAAAAATCTTTTCACCGCTTTTTCCCGAGAGCAATCTGTAGGTTAGATTCCCGGTCGTGTCAAGCAATTCTTGCAACTATCCAGCCGGCACAAATAATTTCAGAAATCCAGTAAGCCTCCGGTTTTACGAAGAATTAATAGTCGCGAATGATGTTGGCGGAACCGACCAAGATTCTTGTAAACCATCGCCGGCGCACAGCGTCAAACTCCTACAAGGCGACTGAAATTGATTGAAAAACTAATTCAAGGAGAAGACGAAAATGAAAATAACATTGATGGACGGTCTAGCCGTAATCGCGATCGGCAGCACAGCGCCGGCATTTGCCGCAGATGGATTTTTCGACAGGCTCGGCGATCGAGTCAATAGTAGGCTCGACGCCAGAGGTGACAGAATCAACGAGAGGCTTGACGCGCGTGGCGACCGGATCAACGAGCGGTTGGACGCCAGGGGCGACAGAATCAATGAGAGACTCGATGCGAAAGGCGAGCGAATCAATGAACGGTTCGACGTTTTAGCCGACAAAGCGCGCGCGGAAGGCAAAACCAAATTGGCAGATCGTTTGGACCGCCGAGGTGATCGCGTCGAGAATCACTTGGACAAAAAGGGCGATCGCATCGAAGCGCGATTGGACCAGCGCGGTAACCGGATCGAGAATCATCTCGACCGGCGCGGCGATCGCATCGAACGCCGCTTCGACCGTCGGGGCGACCACATCAATCATCGATTGGATCGAGTTGGCCGGCATTTCCCTCGAGGTTAATGTAGCACGATGAACGAGTGGCGACCGGCTGGTCGCCCCTTCGAGTCGTTGGCTCTGATATCCAAAGATTTCACCCGGGCTCAGCGCAATTCATTGGCGAAAATATTCTTTAAAACCGGTGACCATGAGATTGGCCAAGCGTTCGTTGTGACTTTCGACGTGTCCGTAGTGGGTGAGATTGGGCACGACGATCAAGCGAAGCGCTTCGGCGAAAGGTTTAAAGCGATTGAAAGCATAGACCTCGCGACGAAATTCCAAACCTTTCTCGCCGCCTTCAATCCAATGGCCTTTGTCGCGTTCGCCGACGATATGAAGCAACTTCTTACCGCGCAAGCGGTTTAAATCCGATTTATATGTGATGAAGAGGTCATCGTCGGGAAGACCCGAGATTTTCTTGATTTCTGACAGCAGCACGTCGTGGGCGCTGTGCTCGATATCCTGCAAAAAAGGTTTGAACTGCGGGCGCCGATGATTCTCGAGCTCGAACCATCTCTCGGCGCTGCCCCAAGGCTGATTCGGTCCCACGTAACCGCTCTTGACATACCCTTTCGGCGAACGGCGACTCAGATCGGTAAGATTGCGAAACGGCGCAGCGCGCTCTTCGGGCGATTTCTTGGCGCAGGCTAGATCCCATTCTTTGCGCACCCACGCCGGCATGCCGGTGCCGAAACCGAGCCCGCCGATCAATTTATTCTTCAGCCCAAACTGTTCCATCAAGTAAAAATATTCGCCGCCGGTGGAGTGGCCCCACATGAAGATCGCTTCATTGAGATTTTTCTCGACGAGGGCTTTGACCACTTCGGTGCACATTCTGAAGGTGTAAACAGCCAGGCGATTCTTGAGCTCTGTATCGCTCGGAATTTCGCCGATGATGAACTCCGGCCTGCGCTCGGCAATCGGCGGCCAGGGTTTGCGACTGTAATGGCCGGGAAGCGAAATTGCTAAAACAGGAATGCCAAGGGACGCAATATGCTGCGCGACTCCGACGCGGGCTTTCTCAGGATCGGTCTTTGTCAGATCGAGATATTCTTCCGGGCCGTCCGGCGTGAAGATAAATTCGTACTCGTTGACGGCACCCCCGTGAATCATCACCACGGCCATGTCTGGAATAGAAATGGTTGCCGGCGTAAACAGCCGGCCGTGAATGTCCCACTGAAATAACTCGCCGGGCCGTTCCGGATTCGGATATCGTCGGATGTTTTCTTGGACTTCTTTGACCGTGAATATCGTGCGCGTATAAGGATCAGGAAGAGTTTTGTAGTCATCGAAGGACATGTGGTAGATGAATTCGTCCTTTAACCCGGCGCCGGTTTTTAACGCAGCAACAAGCTTGTTCATTGGCTCTCGGCTCATTTGATTTCTCCAGTTTGTCTGTTTATTTTCGGATGCGTCTTTCGATTTATATGAGGCTGAACACCGATCATTGTCAATATTTAAGCAGTGCGAAAGGATTAGAGGCGAGATGCTTCGCTGGCGCTCAGCATGACACGTGGAGCTGACAGAATGTCAATTCGAACGACTGAGGAATCCCCTCTGAGTGTTTTGTTCGAGGGACGGCCGCTTGTACTTGATGGCTTGAGCGATTCTGGGGTAAAGAAATAACAGCACTTCCGGGGAGGATTTTGATGGTAGAAAATATGACCCGTCCATCCTACGAAAAAGTCGAGCGCAAGGTCGAGGTAATGGACACGCCTTATGATCGTTGGATCAGCTCGCAGGGGATCGACGTCGTTCGCGGTTTTTTCGCCGAGGATCTTTACACGTTTCCACTCAAGCCATGGGATCGCGTGGGCGGTAAAGGTGTCTACATTATGCTGGACGGAACGGGCTATCTCGACGATGCTTTCGTCGTCGGAATTCCGCCCGGCAAGAGCCTTAAGCCGCAGCGCCATATTTACGAGGCGCTCTATTACGTGCTCGATGGCCGCGGCGCGACGACGGTCTGGCAGAACAATGGCGCAAGGCAAAGCTTCGAGTGGCAGACAGGAAGTCTGTTTGCCATCCCGCTAAACGCTTCGTATCAGCATTTCAACGGTCAGGGCGACAAAGAAGCGCGCCTGCTCGCCGTGACGACGGCCCCGCTGGTTTTCAATTTGTTTCACTGCGAAGACTTCGTCATCAACAATCCCTATGCGTTCACCGACCGCTTCAAAGGCGAAGACGGCTATTTCGCCGGCAGCGGTAAGCTCTACAGCGACCGCGTGGTTGAAACCAATTTTGTTGCGGACGCGATCAATATCGAGCCGGTGGCGTGGACGGAGAGAGGAAAGGGCAATGCGACCATCTTCTTTGAGATGTCGGAAAGCATGATGGGTTCCCACGTATCCCGTTTCCCGGTGGGCATCTACAAAAAGGCGCATCGCCACGGTCCCGGCGCGCATGTGTTCATACTCACCGGCAAGGGTTATTCTCTGCTCTGGCCCGAGGGCAAAGAAATAACCCGAGTGGATTGGAAGCCGGGCTCGATCGTGGTTCCGCCGGAAGGTTGGTTCCATCAGCACTTTAATTCCAGCGCCGAACCGGCCCGTTATTTGGCGCTGAAAATCCTCAGCCGCAAATATAAACTGCAGCCGGGAAAAATTCAGTCCGATGTGCCGTTGGCATACGGCGGGTGGCAGATCGAGTACGAGGACGAAGATCCGATCATCCGCAAGACTTTTGACGAGGAGTGCGCCAAGTCCGGCGCTGAAGTGAAAATGCCAGCGGTCGCTAAGCCTAGCAATTGACAAGGGTAACGGACTTTCTTAATAATAACGTATAAGGTATCTGAATCGTTAGTATCCAAGGAGTTAAATATGCTGAAGCCGATAGGACTTACGGAAGGTCACTACGAATGCCGGTCGCTGGATGAAACGCTGCCGATCTTCACGGATCTGTTGGCGGCCGAGGTTGTCGAACGCACCGATAAGCAGGCGACGGTCAAGCATCCAAATACGGCGTGGCGTCTGGTGATTCACGAAGGCGGGCCGGATTCCAAGAACAAGCCGCACACCAACCATTACGGTTTTCGCGTCGCGACCTCCAAGGAAATTCCCAGGGCGCACGCATATATCTCGGATCATAAAGCCCAGTACAAGATCAAAAGCGTAACCACGCCGCATGAGGCGCATTTTGCTTATTCGATCTATTTCAAAGAACCGGGCGGTAATGATCTCGAAATCGAGTACTACAATCCAGGCGCAAGCAAGCATGGCCGGCAGAACGCTGCGCCTCACTGGAACACGCCGTTGACCGAAGAAGATTTTCCCGGCAGAGGTTACATTCCCCAGGCGATGAGCCACGGCACGCTCAATTGCGACGATAAAGAGACCAGCGACAAGTTTCTCGCCAATGTCCTCGGCCTCGACATCATCGGCGGCGGGCGGACGTCGACTTATA